>JALUZI010000156.1 GCA_027012045.1 Desulfurococcales archaeon | reverse complement strand
TAGGAAATGGTTCCCGGAACCAAGTGTCCCCAACTGCTCCGCCCCCCTCTGCTTGGCCCTCCTACTAACCTTCGAGCTGTCAGCGAGGCTCCAGCTACCATGCTCCTCTATGTGGAGGGGATCATCACTCCAACCGTAACCCTTGTTGATAGCCCATGACACCCCCTCGTCCAGCACCCGGTCGAGCTCCTGTATGGAGACCCTTATTTTACCCGTGCTCCCCAGGCCTGAAGGCACGTTGTGGAACAACTCGTCGATCAGCTCTTTCAGCTTTGGGCGCACGTCTTTGACGTCCAGGTTCGTGACCATCACCCTGACGCCGCAGTTGATATCATAGCCGACTCCTCCGGGGCTGATTACACCGTCTTCGTCGATGCTCATGGCTGCTACTCCGCCTATGGGGAATCCGTAGCCCTGGTGGCCGTCTGGCATGACGAGGCTGTACTTCTGTATGCCTTTGAGGCAGGCAACGTTGGCTGCCTGCTTGAGGGTTAGGTCCTGTTTCATTTTCTCGATTAGGAAGTCGTCTGCGAATATTATGCTTGGAACCTTCATGCAGGGTTGGTAGCTTTCCGGTATGAGCCATTCATATTTGCTTATCCTCCTGAGTGGTGGTGTTTCCATGGTTTGCTCACCTCACCATATTATAGGGATTATGTTATCAGGTGTGTATTTTATATTAACGAGATAGGCGTAGTAGACTTTAGTGTTGCGTGGTTTTGGGGCTGGGGTTGTATTGCTAGAGGTGGAGACGAAGATTATTGTGCCGTGCAGGGTCCTAGATAGTATTAGGGAGAGGCTAGGTTCCCTGGGATTCAGGTTTGAGTGGAGTGGGGAGGAGAGAGACGTCTATTTCCAGCATCCCTGCAGGGATTTCTCTGTTACAGATGAGGCTTTGAGGTTGAGGGAGGTTGTGGGAGAGCCGGGTAGCTCCTATGTCTTGACTTGGAAAGGCCCGAAGATCGGGGATCCAGGTGTTAAGGCTAGGGAGGAGGTTAATTTCAGGTTTGACCGTGACGGGGATGTTTTGAAGAGTATTTTTTTGAAGCTCGGTTTTACACCGGTGGCAAGGATTGTGAAGCGCCGTTCTATTTATTCTGGTTTGAATGTCAGGGTTTTCCTGGATAGGGTTGAAGGGTTAGGGTGTTTCGTCGAGGTTGAGGCTTTGGGTGAGTATTCCGAGGCTAAGACTCTTGTTGATAGAGCTGTAAGGAGCTTGGAATTGGAATCTTATGAGTCCACGGTTAAGAGTTATCTCGAGCTTTACCTTGAGAGAAATAGACAATAGTCTAATCCAGGTTAGCCTGTTGTCTAGGTAACCTTATATACCGCCCACGTACCTTGATTCACATGGAACCAACTATTATACAGGTGGACTGTTTTGCCCGAACAGAAAAGTATAGACTGGTATAGTGTCTCCGAGAAGCTTCACAAGTTCTACGGTGGTAAGATCGAGACAATACCCAAGGTCCCAGTCAGAACGCTTAAAGACTTCGCCATATGGTACACGCCCGGTGTAGCCGAGCCCAGCATGAGAATAGCCAAAGACCCCGAACTCAGCTTCGAGTACACGAGCAGATGGAACACTATAGCAATAGTCAGCGACGGAACAAGAGTCCTCGGACTCGGTAAAATAGGCCCCGAGGGAGCCTACCCGGTCATGGAGGGAAAAGCCCTCATATTCAAATACCTCGGAGGGGTAGACGCAGTACCCCTAGTCCACCGGGCTAGGGACCCCGAGAAGTTCCTAGAACTCCTCGAGCTGGTTGAGCCTACTTACGGAGGCATTAATCTAGAGGATATTGAAAGCCCCAAATGCTTCTATATACTAGAGGAAGCAAGGAAACGCTTGAATATACCTGTATGGCACGACGACCAGCAAGGAACGGCAGCTATAACATTAGCAGCACTCATAAACGCATTGAAAATCGTTAACAAGGACATCAAAGATGTTAGAATAGCTATTATCGGAACGGGAGCAGCCAACGTAGCTCTATACAGGCTCCTCAAGCTATACGGGGCAGATCCCAAGAAAATATCCGCTGTAGACAGTAAGGGAATACTCCACCCCGACAGGCCCGACATAGACAAGCTTATGGTATCCAACAAGTGGAAGTATGAAATAGCCATAGAAACGGAAGGCGGTGGAAAGAGGGGAGGAATGCCGGAAGCCATAGAGGGGGCTGATGTCGTTATCGCAGCCAGCAAACCTGGGCCCGGGACAATCAAGAAGGAGTGGATAGCTAAGATGGCTAAGGACGCCATTGTGTTCGCCGAGGCTAATCCGGTCCCCGAGATATGGCCGTGGGAAGCCAAGGAGGCTGGAGCAAGGATAGTAGCTACGGGCAGGAGCGACTTCCCCAACCAGGTCAATAACAGTCTGGTATTCCCCGGAGTGTTCCGTGGAGTACTAAACGTTAGGGCTAAGACGATAACGGACGAGATGGCTATAGCCGCAAGCATAGAGATAGCCAAGTTCGCAGAGGAGAAGGGTATACATGAAGACTATATCGTACCCACGATGGAGGAATGGGAGGTCTATCCGAGAGTAGCGACTGCTGTAGCCATGAAGGCCATAGAACAGGGATTGGCAAGGAAAATAATGACTAGAGACGAAATATACAACATGTCCAGAGAAATAATCAAAGCGACAATAGACAAGTACAAACTCCTCTACGAGAAGGGTTACATAAAGGATATACCTAAAGAGGTGGGAGTCTAATGTTCGAGCCAGGACTAGTTATAAGGGAGGCAGACGGCAAGTACCTCGATCAACTAGCAGACATGACTGTGAGGTTCTACAGGTTCAACGAGGAATTCGACCCAGCCTACTCAACTAGAGACGATATCGCCAACGTGGCAAAAGACTATATCCAGGAAAGCTTGCAGCGGGACGATGTGATAATACTAGTAGCGCTGTGGAACGAGGAGCCAGCCGGGTTTGTCCGCGCCGAGATCAGAACGCATAGACTGATTAAGAATGGGAAATACGGGGCACTAGTTGAACTCTACGTCAAGCCCAGGTATAGGAGGAAGGGAATTGCTTCTAAGCTACTCGAGGAAGCCAAGAGAAAGCTTGGAGAGAAAGGAGTGGTTCATGTCGCTGCCCAGTTCCCGGCTATGAACGCTATTGCAGAGCGTTTCTACAGGAAACACGGGTTCAGGCCTTGGACCCAGATATTCATCCAGGAGGTGGATTGAAGTGGCTGGAAGCATAGTTATTAGGAAGCCCGTTGAAAGCGAGGTAGAGGTTCTGGCTGAACTGGTTGCCAGGCTTAAGTCTCTCAACGAGGAGCTTGATCCTAACTACAAGACTGTAAGCGATTTGTTGGACGCGGCTAGGGATTATATAGCGGAGTCCCTTAAGTCGGAGAATGTTATTCTTCTGGTTGCCGAGGACGCGGATGTGGGAAAGATAGTTGGTATAGCTAGAGTTGAAATAAAGAACAGGAGGTTCTACGAGCCCAGGGTAAAAGGCGTAATCACCGATCTATACGTTCACCCGAGCTATAGGAGGAAGAAAGTAGGAGCACTATTGGTTGACAAGGCTGTGGAAGAACTCCAAGGCAGAGGAATCAACATGCTAACTGCTATCTACCCGATCAACAATATAATAGCGAAGAAATTCTATGAAAACCTAGGCTTCACGGATCTCGATATTGAGGTCTACAAAATCATCTAATCCATCCTTTTTCCCTTAGAAACATCATGACACGTTCAGAAAGGCTCTCCGTGTCCATTCTCGCGTCTAGCACTAGGAATCCGTACTCCTTAGCCAGTTCCAGGTACGCTCTCCTAATGCTTTCCAGATACTCGATTTTCTCCAGTCCCTGCAGGCGGTTGCCCCCCTTCCTCCTCAGGCTTAACTCGGGGTCTATATCTAGGAGAATCGTTAGATCTGGTTTTACAGCGTACTTATTCACCTCTTCAACCCACCGCCTATCCGCACCTCTAGCCGTTTGATACGCTATACTCGAATAAACATATCTATCCGTGATAACCCACTCCCCCCTTTCAAGTGCCGGCTGAATAAGCCTTCTAACATGGAGAAGGCGGTCAGCCGCGAACAGTAATGTTTCAACTTCCCCGTCAACCCCCTTGCTGGTCGCCTCATTAATTACCTCAGTTATTTTAGGGTGCCATGGCTCGTATGTCACTACTACTTTCAAGCCTTTCGAGGATAGCTTCCTGGCCAACATGCGGGCGAGTGTTGTTTTCCCAGACTTGTCTATTCCTTCGATAGCTATTAGCTTGCCTCTACTCAAATACTTCCACCACTCCCCCAGGCTTAATAGTTACCTTGTCAATTATTCTGGGCTTCCTATAGAATTCTATGGGCATTCCCTCGAATAGGGGGATACCGCTTATAACCGCTCCCGTGATTATAATTGGCTCGGCTTTATGCATCACTATTGCAGCTGGGCTTAACCCGCTTGTCTTCAACGCGTAGATAATGTATGAGCCGACAGTGCTTCCTCTACCCGTAGGCGCGAAAAATACTTTTCCAGTCAGCCTGGTCCCCCTTAGCTTTGAGTCCGGCTGGACTAGTACACCGGAATCTTTATCAACGTCCCCGAGGAACGATACTGGCTTTTCCACTACTACTCCTGGTGCTGTTATAATTGTTTGAGTGTCCACTATCGGCTTAATCCTATATATCAATAGTCGTCTACCTCAATGAGAGATCTATCAATTCTCGTAGAGGGGCCATGTAGGCTTTTAATCCATGTATCCTCTTGAGGTAGAACATCGTTTTATACGAGTTTGTCGCTACAGTGTAACCTGTCTCCCTCCACCCCGGGCTAACCACTATGCATGTATCCCTCAGCACACGGATATTCCTCTCCCGGAGCTTTTCAACTAGACCCAGCTGCAAAGCCTTATTGTAAACGTTTCTGCTAGTGGCTATCCAGAAATGATTCCTGGCTTGCCCTCCGTGAGATATGGCTAGTTTGGCCGCTTCCTCGAGCTCCTCGATCCCGACATGCGGGCATCCGATGAAAACTACGTCTGGCCTCTCGGTCGGCCTATACTGGTCTAGCTCTGCCTCCAAGTCATTCTGCTCTATATCTACCTTCTCTTCGATGGCAGTCTTGCTGGTATCCACTTTTGTTATTCCAGGTATGACGCACATCTCTAGATTGCCAGCTGCTCCGGCGGCCGCGCACATTGTTTTTATCTCAGGCTCCCTTATCCCTTCTACCCCCTCTATCATTGGTTGCTTGTATTTAGTTTCTCTAGCCACTATTGACCCTATAACACTCGCAACTGCCTGATCGTTAGTATAGCCGTGTACTGTGAAGACTGTTCTAGGGATTCTGTTTTCCGGGATATGTACCCCGGCATAATAGGTTCTCCCCGCTATAGCCGCCATGAGGGCCAGCGGGCCTCCCTCCCTGTTTGTCCATGCTCCTATGTAAGTATTGGCATATGCTACGGCGCTAGACTCGCCCCAGGCAAGGTGCCATCCAGGTTTTACCTCGTCTACATAGTAGGGAGTACATGTCATAACGGGTTTAGCGCCCATCGCGGCGAGATTGTCTATTACCTGTTTCTGCTTCATTATGAACTCTCTTGTAGCGCCTGGTATCCCAGCCGGATCTTCAAGGTCCACTCCTATAGGGTTGATTGTCGTGGGAACAGTGAACCTTGCTCCTTTGCTCCTTATGTTTTCTATGAACTTGAGCCCCGGTTCTCCTATATTGTTATATGATATCCCCGATATGTGGGCATGGTTTATCTCTATCAGCCTCCCGGCTCCAAGGGCTTCTCCCACCTTTACTATAACTTCCATAGCTATTTTCACTGCTTCTCCCTTTTCCCCGTTGAGGGCTGCTTCCTCTTGTTTCGTGAGGTACAAGCCTGTCAAGCCCCGCGGCATCCGGGTATTTCCGCTTTCTCGAATGTTTCTCCAGCCGACAAGGGTTTAGTAGCGTCAACTCCCATCTTTGCCGTTAACCCGTTTTCCGCTGAGGGGTCAAGAGTGGATCCTCGGGCGTTCTTAATTACGACTAGGTCTCTGTCTGCCTGGAATCTAGTTGCTATCGCCCAGTCTACTTGGCTGAGATCCTCTGGGTCCACATCGTCATCGACGATGACTACGTGTTTTAGACTTGGGTGGCCGGCGAACGCGGCCATTATAGCGTTTTTACCGTCTCCATCATTGTTTTTTGTGATACTGATCACTGCATGAAGCCATCCTCCGCTGGAAGGTGTTAGTGTTACCTTATGGACCTTGGGGACGACCCTTGAGACTGACTGGTAGATCATTGCTTCCCTGGGGAACCCCATTAGGATAGCGTGCTCTATTCCTCCGGGGAGGATGACTTGGACTGGCTTGCCGGGCCTATAGAATATTTTCTCTATGGTTAGTCTAGGCTGCATTCTTACTCTGTCATAGGTTCCCATCGCGTCTACGAAGGGGCCCTCCTCAACGTCATATGGCTCTATCCAGGCTTCAACTATCACATTGGCCTTCGGTATTGGATGGCCGTGTATGGGTGATTTGAACAGTTTTGTTCCCAGGAGCTTTACAGAGTGCGATAGTTCGAAGACTCCCAGTGGGGGGCTTGTTGCGGCTGCCAGCATGTGGAGCGGGTGTAATCCCATTATGATTGTCACTGGTTGCTTTCTCCCGGTTTCCCTTGCTTTTTTCACCATGTAGTATAGATGCCGGGGTACTAGCCTTATGGCTATGTGGCCCTCGTCTGAGAGCATTATTCTATGGATACTGGCGTTGCATTCGTTACCAATGCATGAGACTAGTATCGAGCTTGTCAAGTAGTAGCCGCCGTCTTTCTCATAGAATTTAATCCATGGTAGAACCATATGATCCCGTGTCTCCGTGTACCCTGAGTAGTCGCCTGCTTCCGATGAATATGGTATGCTTTCAGTGAAGGAAGAAATTGTCCCGTATGCTTCTTCCGGTTTCCCACGGGGGGATAGAAGCCTATAGACCTCCTCTTTCTTCGCTATAATCCCTGACACATTTACCAGAGGAGAGCCTGGTAGCTTGAACGCGATTGGGCTACCAGTTTTCTCAGCCATCTTCATAAGGCATGCAGGCTCGTATTCCCTTTTCACAGTTGGGGCGTTCTCCGGTTTGAATGACCCATGGTATCTATTTGCTAGGTACGATTCTAGTGTATCATTATTCAACGACATGTCCCTCAATACGAGTCATTATGCTAAGGGTTCACTAGATAATTGTTATTGGCGAGTATTATATTATTGAACCATGGTTAACTTAGAGATTCGGATTAAACGAGTAGCAGTAAATACGCTAGCTCTTTTCTTTCTCTTCCTCTTTTTCGATCTTCCTTACAGTGTTCAAAACCAATTCAACGATTTTCTCAGGGTCCATGGCTTCCTTTGGTCCGTCCAGCTTGACCAGGAAAACTTTCCCTGTCTGTTTATCCTTTACCCTCAGCTCGTCTATAGCTATGTATTCTTCTCCCTTTTTCTCATGTATTCTATATATGTCTAGTAGCTGGAAACCCTTCTCCAAAAGCATATCCCTTAGCTTCAGCGATAGACTTGAGACCATCGCCACCACCTTACCTAGCTCAATACTTCCACGTACCTCTCCCAGGTTAAAAATTTAGTTTGATTAGACGGTGATTACAGCATTGAGCGAGTCAAGTATATCGGTTAAACTGGACGTGTATAGGCTCGCCTACTACCTCTCGGGCAGGATGAAATTGAGGTATATAAGAACCAGGGACCTCGCGGAAATGCTTGGCGTCTCCACGAGAAGCGCCGGCAAACTACTAGCTAGAATGGAGGATCTAGGTCTAGTGAGGCGTTATAGTAATAGTGTGTATGAAATAGAAAAACAAGCAGCCCCGTATATCTACAGTTAAACGTTTCTCGGAGCTTTTTTCAGGAGATCCTCAAGTATATCCAGCGCCCTGTCCACGAGGTCTCTTGTAATAACTAGTGGAGGCGCTATTCTGAGGGTTGATACTCCAGCACTGATTATAAGGACACCTCTCTTGAAGGCATTGTTTATAATCCAGGACATCTCCTTTCTAGCTGGTTCCTTAGTCTCCCTATTCTTAACAAGCTCCACACCGATCATTAGTCCCTTGCCTCTCACTTCTCCTATTAGATCAATATAGTCCATCATCTCCTTGAACCTCTTCATTATATAATCGCCTTGAATCCTAGCATTCTCCAGCAGGTTCTCTTCCCTAATTATGTCGATAACTGCGCCGGCCGCAGCCAGTGAAACAGGGTTTCCTCCGAATGTGCTTGCGTGGCTACCGGGAGGCAGATCCATTACTTCTTTCTTACCTCCTATAACTCCCAGTGGGAGCCCTGAAGCAATCCCTTTTGCACTGGTCAGAATGTCCGGCTCGACTCTCCAGTGGTTAACAGCGTACCATTCTCCCGTCCTGCCGACCCCTGTCTGCACTTCATCTACTACCAATAATATACCGTGCTCGTCCGCTAGCCTCCTAAGCCTTGGGAGGAAGTTGTCCGGTGGAACAATGTATCCACCCTCGCCTTGGATCGGTTCTATTATGAAGGCGGCAACCTCTGTTGGGTCAACCATTTTTGATAGAATCCAGTCCTCGATATACCCGATAACCGCCTCGCCACACTCCTCCGGAGTTTCCGCTTTGAAGGGGCATCTATAGCTGTACGGGTACGGTACATGTATAACTCCAGGGACAAGTGGTGAGAACCATTTCCTCTGAACAGGCTTACTAGCTGTTATGCTGACAGCCCCCATTGTTCTCCCATGGAATGCTCCAAGGAACCCGATGATGTACTGCCTCGAACCCTTGAAGTGTCCTCTGGCAATCTTCATCGCTCCCTCAACGGTTTCAGCGCCACTATTAGCGTAGAAAAGCCTTGAGTCCCCCTTAAACGGCATTATACCCTTGATTTTCTCGCCTACCTCGACCGCCTCCTTATAATAGAAGTCTGTTAGGCTGTAGTGTAGAAGCTTCTCTGCCTGCCTTTTTATAGCGCTGACCACTTTGGGGTGAAGATGCCCTACATTCATAACAGCTAACCCGGAATTGAAGTCAATATACCGGTTGCCATCGACATCCTCAACTACCGCGCCATGAGCCGTTTCAACCACGAGAGGATACCATCTAACGAAACTCTGCATAAGCACATTTGAGTCCTTCTCCAAAACCTCTCTAGCCCTTGGGCCTGGAGGTTCAACTCTTATGAAAGGTGCATCCATAGAGCCACACCTCGCTAATGCAGTTATATAGATGGTTAAACCCGAATAATATAGGTTGGTGGGCGTGAAGTGGAACTGGAAATAATAGAGGTAACCTACATGGAAAGCAAGACTCCCGGGTCAGAGAAGAGGTATAGGGTAAGAGTGAAAGGAACGAACATCATACTCAATGTTCGGGCTGATACAGCGGATGAAGCAATCGAGAAAGCAAGGCGGATAATAGACGACTTGAAGGATTGAAAACCCTAGGACACCCTGACCTGTTTATCACCAGTTAACCAGTAAACCCCATCACTTCTAACTTCCCTCTTCCAAATAGGGGCCTCATGCTTAACCCTCTCAACGAGCTCTCTGATAGCCTCAAAACAAGGCCTGCGATTCCTACCCCTCACCACAGCTATAAAGGTAACCTCACCCGGCTTCCTTACACCAACATAATGGATTAAACCAACACTATCCAAACTATATTTAGCGAGAACATCCCCAGCTATCTCTTCCAGTTTCTCCCTCAACGATTCATGAGCCTCGTAGCGAAGCTCAGATACAACACCTCCCCTGTTGACCTTCCTGACGGTTCCGATGAAAAACACTGTAGCACCAGTCTCATCACCGGAGTCAAGCAGGTTCAAGAGATCGTCAAGGGAGAACGACTCGCCGCTACCCGCTACTCTAACGTAAATCCTCTCACCACCAGCCGAAGGAGGCAGCACTTCTATAACCATCCCATTTTCAACCTTATCATCAAGCTTTAGCCTCTTACCATTAGAGTCCAAAACAACCAAGCCTTCAAACCCGGGGAAAACACTGGAGAGCCTAGGTTTGATCTCCCATAACCTACCCAATGCTTCCCGAACATTGCAGTTGGAACCAGGACAATCCAGATCTAACTCTCTAACCCCAACCAGCTCAGCCAGAACAGCGTATAACCTCACTCTCACCCTCAAAACAGTCCTCCCCAGCCTAGATCTTCTTCTCTTTAACCCTGGAAGCCCTAACCTTCGAGAGTTCTTCTAGAACTTCCTTCAAAGCAGGTGAAGCACAGCCCTCGTCCAGCCTCTCGAGGAGGAGTTTAAGGAACTTAGACGCGCACTTAGAACTATGAAAGTGTAGTGTATACCCTCCTTTGGATAAAACTATACCCTGCCCTACAGGGAACTTCCTCCCGCATACAACGCACTCGTAGTAATCCTTCGCCAACAATATGCACCCACTGAATATTCACTGTTATTCAAAGAACCACTAATGAATAGAAATATATAAGCTAGTTATCCACAATTCTCGGGAGGTAATGGGTGAAGCCCATCCATACAATAAATAACGAATCAACAAGCAATAACGAGATGACGGGAGATGGTTTCAAACGAAATAATAGAGCTTACCGAAAGGAAAGGCTGGAGAGGGTTAAACCCCATCCAGCAGAAAGCCTACGATGAAATAGTCACAGGTAAAAACACGCTCATAATAGCCCCAACCGGAAGCGGTAAAACAGAAGCAGCCCTCCTACCAGTCCTAGACTTAATGCTGAAGGAGCAGGCACAGCCAGTCGCGGTCCTATACATCACGCCCCTAAAAGCCCTGATCAACGATCTATACGAGAGGATAACCTGGTGGGCCTCACAGCTCGGCTTCACAGTCTCAAGGAAACACGGAGACGTCTCAAAAGGGGAGAGAGCCAGGAGAACAAGGAAGATACCCCATATAATCATAACAACCCCGGAGAGCCTGAAAATAGACCTTGACTGGGCCAGCAGCTTTAGAGTCAACTACAGGAACCTCAAATGGGTAATAGTCGATGAGGTCCACGAGCTAGTCGGGACGAAGAGAGGCGTCCAACTGGCAATCCTGCTCGAGAGACTAAAGGCTCTGGCGGGAAGAGACATCCAGAGAATAGCACTGTCGGCAACCATTGGAGACCCAAAGAAAGTAGCACGATTCATATTCGGCTCCTCCGAGAGGCCTGTCTCCATTATAAAACCACGGGTCTCGAAGCCCATCAGGATCAAAATAGACTATGCAAGCGGAGAGGACGTATTCGAGGAAAGCGCCAAGCTAGTATCCAGGGAGATAGAAGGTAAAACAATAGTATTCGTAAACTCCAGATTCATAGCTGAGAGACTCCAAGACTACCTTAACAAGATCGGCCTCAAGGACATATACGTACACCACAGCAGCGTCTCAGCAGAGATAAGGGAGAAAGCCGAGAAAATGTTCAAGGAAGGAAAAATAAGAGCAGTAGTAGCCACCAAAACCCTGGAGCTAGGAATAGACATAGGAGAAGTAGAGAAAATAATCCAGTACAGGAGCCCGCCCCAGGTATCCAGCCTACTCCAGAGGATAGGTAGAAGCGGCCACAAAATGGGAGTAGAAAGCAGGGGAGCCATAATAACCCTCGACCCTGTCGACTATTTAATATCAGTAGCGACAGCGAAACTAGCCCTAGAAGGCTGGATAGAGGAACCGCCTGATCCCTCTATACCCCTAGATGTAGTATCAAGAGAACTCGTCGGAATGACCCTCGAAGCAGGTGAAGCCTCGATAGACGATTACTACAACGTCCTGAGAGGGACAGGATTCCTCGGCGAATCACTGTCTAGGGGCGATGTGGAGAAACTTGTAGATTACCTTGTTAGGAACAAGCTACTCGTAAGGAGACCCGACGGTAAATTCAAGGTAGGCCCCACATTTTATAAGATATGGAGGTTCAAGGACCACGACAAGCCCTGGTGGGCTAAGAGCTTCGCCGAGTTCTTCACAGTCATACCTAGAAACGAGGCCTTCACAGTCTACTATAAGAGGAAGCCGATTGGTAGCATAGACTCATCCTACGTCTATAGGCAT
The DNA here is from genome assembly GCA_027012045.1 of Desulfurococcales archaeon. Lineage (GTDB taxonomy): Archaea > Thermoproteota > Thermoprotei_A > Sulfolobales > Acidilobaceae > Tiamatella. The sequence goes on along the minus strand of JALUZI010000156.1, from coordinate 9,673 downwards.
CTAAGGGAAGGGGACATAATAAGGCTCGCGGGAGGCCTATGGCAGGTAAAGGAGATCAACGAGCAGACAAGGAGTATACAAGTAGTTAAGGGAGTCGGAGAAGGGGAAATCCCCCTGTGGAGAGGTGAGACTTTCACTAGGAGCCCCCGCATAGCCGAGGAAGCTTACGGTATACTCGAAAGCCTAGCGGAGACAGGCAGTTACGGTAAACCAGGAACCCTGGAGACAGACCCAGAGGGGGATAAAGACCTCCTAAACATGGCGAGAGAGTATGTGGAGACCGGGGCACCTATACCATCCCCTAATACCATGTTGGTTGAGAACGCTGGAGACGAGTACGTGTTCCAGTACCCCATGGGCAGCCGTGTAAGCGAGACACTTGGATCCATACTGTCATTCATAGTATCCAAGAAACATGGCCTCGGAACATACTACCGGAGCAGCACTCTAGGCTTCTCCGTGAAAACACCCAACGGTATAAACGCGCTAGACCTACTGTTTTCCCTAGACCCGGAGGACATAGATGAGCTAGCAGTGAAGGCAGCGCTTCGCACACCCTACTATAACCTGGTTACATCTGAGATCAGGGCGAGCTTCGGAATAGTAGTCAAGGCAGACCCAGAGGAAGACCAGATACTCCTAGAGGATGCTCTGAAACAGGTTATAAACAGGATATTCGACATAAACGGCGTCAAAGAGTTCATCAGCAAGCTACAAAGCGGGGAAATAAAGATCTACACTAAAACCACAGGCCCCCTCACGCCAGTCGCGAGGCACATACTGAGCCTACCACAAGTAAAACCCTGGATGAAAAGGGTTGAAAGGCTCCTAGCAGAGAACCTCCAGGGCTTCGCCATGACAATACCGGAGCTCTCCGAAGCCCTGGACCTAGCCGAGAAGACGATAGAGAACGCTCTAAGAGAGATGAGGAAGCCAGGGCACCCGTACAGGGTTTTCTGCTTCAAGGACCCATACGACAACGAGTGCCGGTGGGCTCTCGTAGGCGATATAGAGGAAATCCTAGAGATGGAAGAGTTCTCTGAGAGCTTCCAGCCAGTAAAGGATGAGCCTTTCCAGGTGGAGATACATACTAGCAGGGGAGGAGTACCCTACACCTTCATGGTTAGCGCTAAGGAGGACGGCGTGGAAGGTAAGATAAGTATGATACCAAGCGAAGTATACAGTGTACGCGTGAAGTCGATGAACCCTTACGATGAGAGAGATGTGAACTACCTCCATGCACCGAAGGAGCTTGTGCCGCATCTCATAAGAAACGGTATGGCATACATTCAAAGGACGAGGATGTACTACTAAAACACTCGGGGGCGGTGATGACCGCTACGACGCCAACCCACACGTATATGGGATGACGTGGGCACGTGTTCCTGAGCCCTCCCAGAACACACTTTTCCACGGTTTAATGTTAATCGCCGGGAAAACTCTTATTCCCCCACATACAATAAGGATCATTGAGGTGTAATCCTTGGAGTACAAGATAGAATACAGGCCATCATTCGCGCTTCTAAAAGTAAGCCTCTCGCCAGGCGAAACCATCACAGTGGAAGCGGGAAGCTACATGCTCCACAAGGGAGAAGTAGAGATACAGACGAAAACAGGTGGGTTGCTGAAAGGCCTAGCGAGGTCACTCCTAGGCGGGGAAAGCATGTTCATGAACACCTTCGTAGCCCGGTCACCATCTGAGATATGGATAGCCCCCAGCGTTATGGGAGACATAATAGAAGTAGACCTTAACGGCACACTGTACGTACAGGACATGAGCTACCTAGCACACACAGGCGATATCGACGTCACAGTTGGCTGGAGAGGGCTGAAAGGATTGTTCGCCGAGGGAGAACTGGTCTGGCTGAAAATAGAAGGTAGGGGGAAAGTATTCATCAACAGTTACGGTGCAATAGAGAGAATAGACCTCAACCCAGGCGAGAAGATCACAGTGGACAACATGCACTTCGTTGCTATGGACGGAACAGTCAGCTGGAGGACAAGGAAGTTCGGAGGAATGAAGTCATTCCTATTCGGCGGGGAGGGAATAGTTATGGACGTAGAGGGACCCGGAAGAGTATGGGTCCAGTCGAGGAACCTGCCAATATTCGCTAGAGTTCTCAGGAAATACCTCCCGAGCAGTAGTTAACACATCTACCCCTATTCATCAGGCGGGGCTCGGACGGGGATAATGAGGATCACAGCTACAAGCTCACCCCGAGCGCTCTCCTCACAGCCCCACATAAAACAACTATTACCATCTTCAACCAATAAAACACGTCCCAGGGATGGATATTGAAGAACTGTAAAACAAGCCTAATCCTAATAGTTTACACTAGACCCTACGAGACAGCTAGACTCTACAGCGAAGCCGAGAAAACATGCAGTCATACAAGCATAGAGGAAAGACTGGGCCGGATACTCTGCGAACTCGACAATCCAAACCCCGATAGTATAGCAAGGTTGATCAAAGGATCTACTGGATGGAGCGGAGAGGTAAGGCTTAGGTGCCCTTCCGGGAAATGCATCAAGGCTAAATGCAACCCTCACGGCTTCTGCCTCTACAATGGCCGGGTCATACAGGTAACCCACTCTAGGAAGGGGTGCACAGTTCGAGTAGGCCCGAAAAACAGTAAGCTCCCGGAACCACCGGTCCCTCCAACCCTCTTCTACACTACTAGAATCGAAGATCTCCTAGACCGGATAAGACTTCTTGAGTCTATAAATGACAGAGCGGTACGGGCCTCCTAGCCTTCCCGGGAACCGCGGCATATTTTTTATTCCACAAGTAGGTATCACATATTATAATTGTCATGGATGAAGTTAGACCCTATCCCCCGACCGCCTCAGCCAGGGATGGGATGACGATGTGAAACCCCGACTGACACACCGCTAGCCGTGTGAGGGGAGGAGCAGTGCAGATATCAAGCGACGTAGGCGAGTTCACCGCGAGAATACTTATAGCATTCTTCGCAGGCGCCCTTATAGGATTGGAAAGGGAGAGGACGAGGATAAAGAGCAGTAAGAAATATGACTTGCCTGGAATGAGGAGCTTCGGCCTCACCAGCATACTTGGAGCTCTAACCTCATACTTGACAGTTAACCCGCACGGGATGAGTGGAGGACTAATCCTCGCAGCGGGGACAATAGGGTTTGCCCTAGTACTAGTTTTCTATATCATACACCGCACTATCATGCTCAGACTCTCCGGTATAACCACCTACCTGACCCTGCTGATAGCTTATGTCCTCGGCCTTATGACGGGTGTAGGACTCCTGGTTGAAGCTGTGTCAGCGAGTATTCTTACGACGTTTGTCCTGGCGATAAAGTATCCGTCGCGCAGGATAGTCGCAGAGATATCATACGACGAGTTCATCGCACTACTAGAGGTCGGGACACTCAGCCTTATACTGGGACCCATAATTTACAGTTTGAATATTACATTCCTGGGCCTCAGCGTGTTCAAAGTATACATCTTCTTCATGATCGTTCTACTCATAAGCCTTTTCTCATACTTCCTAGTCAAAGTGTTCGGAACAGTAGGCCTTGAGACGAGTGCTGTACTGGGAAGCCTGGTCAACAGTGAAGCGACAATCGCGTCCATAACATCGATCTTGGACAGGGTCTCGGACCCGGCTACGTGGAGCAAGCTCCTCAAGCTCACAACCCTGATAGTGATATCGACCCTACATGTTAGATCTGCTATACTAGCACTGGTGGCTGTCTACACTTTTCTGAGCACGAAACTGGCGACGCAGCTCATTATACCTGTACTCCTCGCCACCCTCCCAGCTATAGGAGTCCTAGGATTCCTTTCTGTCAGGAGGGAGAAGACCCTCGGGCCCGGGAAGTTCGTGCTGGAGAGCCCGTTGAACTGGGGTAGCGCTGTTAAAACAGCCGTGGCCTATTCAATCCTAACGCTTACTGTATACCTGATATCAGGCACTTACAAGGAAATCCTCCCGCTTGTAGCTTTCCTCGGAGGCCTCGTCAACGCTACTGCAACTATCTTCTCCCTGACCGCCTATGCTTCCACCCTACCTCCCTCCCTTGTCGCGGGAAGCCTGCTTCTCTCGATAGCCTCTGCAACACTTAACAAGATTTTCTACCTGTCGGAGAAAACGTATCGGACGGGTAAGTGGAAAATGGTTTTCGCAACCTCGGTATTGATGAGTATACCATTCTTCGCAGTGGCGTTATTCGAGCTACTTCAGTCCTGACAATTCTTATATACTTGACCAATACTCACATGAATAAGTGAAGAATAAACCAGCGAGTTAGCGAGGAGTTGCACATGTCAAGCACTAGTATACTCGAGATAAACGTGGGGCAGAAGCCTCTGGAAGAATACCTCTTGGAGGCGGTAACCGCATACCAGAGCGGCATAGAGAAACTGGTCATAAAAGGCCGGGGATTCAATATTTGCAAGGCGGTAGACCTGTTCAACAATCTTATAGAGAGACTGGGCGAGGACGCCTTCAAAGTTGAGAGCGTTGAGATAGGAACAGAGAGGGTGAGGGAGAAAGGCAGAACCGTTCCCAGGAGCTATATTCTGATAAAGCTCCTGACGGTTCCGCTCTAAACCTCCCCCGGAACCCCTCCCTGCTCCTCCGAGATAAGGGATCTGGATACGAGGCCGTCTATCTGAGCCTTCAGGCTTGCCAGTGCTTTATCCACATCTAGGCTTCCACTGTAAATTAGGTCCATAACCCTCTCCATTACCCTGCTAGCCTCCTCTGATAACAGTTCCCCGAACCCTGTCTCAACGAACTCGTATGCCTGGATACCCTGCTTCGTAGGTATAACGAACTTCCTCTTCTTACTCTCGATAATATACCCGTGCCTCTTATTCGCGTGTATAGCGTTGGCATACGTGCTCGGCCTCCCAATACCCCGCTCCTTCATAAGTTTAATCAAGTCTCCACTCCGGTACAGCTGGACCGTGCTGGCCCTATAGACCTTGTACTCCTCAACCCCTATAGCTTCACCCGGCTCTACACTCGCGATCCACCCGAGCATCCTCGGCGGATCCACAGTATCGAACCCGTGTTCAAGCACTCCTATCACACCGGTAACACTGGCCTCCAAGCCGTGGGGTGTTGACACGACGGCTTCTCCCACCAGCATCCTAGCAGGCTTCATCTGGCTGGCTATGAATCTCTTGAAAATCAAGTCGTAGAGCCGGAGGTGCCAGCTGGTTATCTTGACTTGGACCCTGAGGCTTCCATCCATGATCCTCCGCTTGACCTCCTCGGCGTCAAGGGGTTTGGTAGGCCTGATCGCCTCGTGGGCTCCTCCCTCACCCCAGCTCCTCGGCTGGGCGAGTTCCTTGAGCCCCTTCTTCTCCAGGTACTCCATCGCTATCCTTATACCTGTCGACGAAACCCTTGTGCTGTCCGTTCTATGATAGGTTATTAGCCCCGCCTCGAATAGGTTCTGGGCTAGGCTCATTGTTGTCTCGGAGTTGAAGCCGAGCTTCCGGCTCGCATCGTAGAGCAGTGAGTCTGTGGTGTAGGGTGGAGGAGGGTTCTTCTCCACCTCCTCCACCCTCTTCTCCTTTACTTTGACTTCGGCTATGCCTTTCTTCCTTATCTCTTTTGCAAGCTCCCTGTCCATTGTATGGAACTGTACTTTACCGCCGTTCTCCAGTTTTACGAGTACGCCATAGCCCAGGTTTTCCCTCCACTGCTTGTATCTCTCTATGACCCATCCCAGCACGGGGGTCTGGACTCTCCCTGCGCCGAACCATTTCTTCCCGAACCTCTCCCATAGCCGTCTGGATACTGAGAATCCTATCCACCTGTCCTCTATTCTCCTGTAAATCTGTGCTTTCACGAGCCTGGTGTCTATCCTCCGGGGCCTCCGGATCGCCTCTATCACAGCTTGGGGTGTGACTTCGTGGAACTCTCCCCTCCAGACATTGGAGTTGAACGGTCTGATGGTGAGGTAGACATCATAAGCTATCTTCTCACCCTCAGTATCCGGGTCAGTGGCTATGATCACCTTGTCAACCTCACCCGCAAGCTTCCTGAGCACACTCAGCCTTGCACCACTATCTATTATAGCCTCTGTCTCACCGCAGACCGGGCACTTATTCTCTATGCTCGCGAACCTATGCCCGCATCTGAGGCACCTCTTGATCGTCCCGTAGACAGGCATGAACCCGTGCTCCTCGCTCCACCTTACCCCATAGAACCCTTCGGGATCGTCTACGACGAGGTCGTATAGGTGTCCGAGCGTACTGGTGATTGTCACAATGTAAGCCTTACCTGTCTCAGGGTCCATTAGAGAAGTCTCGTAAACCGTCAGCCTGCCATACCTCCTCCTGGCAGGCCTACCCCAGAACCAGGCTATGGTTCTCGCCTTGTTCGGGCTCTCCACTATGAATAGGAGGGTCTCTATGTCGACGCGTTTCCCTATACCGCGCCTAGACCGGTCTATCTCCTCCTTCAGCCTCTGGAGGTTTATCTCCTCGTACCTGACCAGGGTGTTGCCGAAAACGTAGAATCTCAGCCTGTCCTGGAAGGCCTGAATCCTCTCCTCGACAGGGTCTACTATGACGCTTAGCCCTTTGGTCATAACCATCTTGTAGAGCCTGCTGGCTCTACCGCTTGCCTGCAGGTAGGTGGGGATGTCCGGTACGTCAATGTAAACTCTCCCGTTCCTCTTGACAACCACGTAGCTGGAAACCCTGATGGCGCCTTCATCAGGGACCACGGCGGCGTAAGCGGTTATGGCATATGCGGACCACTCGTTGATAAGTTTGACGAGCTCCTCGACTAGACCTGTGGGTTTAACCTTGCCCTGTAGAGCCATTTGGACGAGCTCTATACTGCCCACTTTCTCGAGGAGCCTTGAAATTTTCTCGGCTGCTTTACCGGCTTCACCGTCCCCGCGGTCTTGGAGGCCTGCTAGGAGGCTAACCAGTCTTTGAGGGCTTTTCACAGCGTTCTCGATACTTATCCTCCTGCCGGGGACTCCGATGAACACGGTGTACCTGATCTTATCAGGCAGGTCTAGCCCTCTCACTATGACACCGTAGCGGGAGGCCATTCCAATTATTATGTCAGCCTCCCCCTCAGCCAGTTTCCTGACTGCTCTACGGCTCCCTGTTAAGGCTTGCTCGACTCTGAACCCCTTGCTTTTGAGGTGCTCGATGATTTTCACAGCGACTTCTTTACCGTAAATCTGTGAGACGAATACGAGTCCACCGGGGCCTAGGTCTTTCAACACACGTTCGAGGGCGCCGGTGAGGTCGCTGGTGAGTATGTAGGAGTCTGTTATGTCCCTCATATAGTCGCTTCCACCGCCCACTTCGAATCCGAGGAGTTCTTTGAATAGGAAGTGCTTGAACCCTCGGGGCCTACCGGTCGCGGTGGCTATTACCAGCTGGCCTATTGGCCTACCGTTTATCGAGTCAGCCAGCTCCTTCTCCAGCTTCACAACCTTGGATTTCAGCTCCTCTATAATGTTCTCCCGGCCGTTCCTTAGTTCAGCGAAGAACTTAAGCCTAGCCTTGACGAGCTGGTAGGCTATTTCAACGCTCTCAGCGGGGAATCCTAGGAGTACGAGCACTCTGTCAATGTTCCTCGAGTTCCGGAGAAGGCTATCCACATCGTCTACCATGATGTAATCGAACGTGTGTCTGGCGAGCATCTCATACCTTCTCTGCAGGAACCCTGTAGTCACGACGAGTATATCGAAGTCTCCGGCTTCGATCCTCTCAAGTACTTCCTCCCTCCTCTTCTTACTCATGCTTCCGTAGTAGAAAAGTATCCTCAGCTCCTCCCCGGCCTTCCCTGCTATCTCCTCCAGCCGAGACGCAACCTGTATAACAAGGTTCTCAGTAGGGAGAACATAGAGGACCTTGCCCTCACCGCCCCCAGCACGGTAAACAGCGTATGTCATAAGCAGAGTGCTCTTTCCAACCCCCGTGGGAGCGATAATCGCGAAGCTCTGACCATTCAACAGCCTCTTAGCCCAGGACCGCTGAGCGCTCCACAGGTCCCCACCGTTCGCTTTGCGGAAGAAATCCCTGAACCTCTCATACTCCTTCTCCTGTATCCAGAGGATAGAGTACCTTCCAGCCGTACCGTTCTCACGGAGAGCCCTATATATCTCCCTCACACCGCCCTCCACTGGCTGCGGGAGGCACCTCTCGCAGGGAAGCCCCTTCTCGAGCCTCTCAGCTGTTATTGGTCCTCCGCAGTTAGGACAGCCATTGCTAAGTATCGGCATCAACCCTGTAGACCCGAGAGACGCTTAGGATGCAGTATCGTTTAATGGAGAGCGGCCCGGTAATACCGGGGAGTAAGTATTGAGGGAATTGGATTACCCCAAGTATAACAAGAGAAGAAGGCTACGGGGTCAGCCTCTCCGGGTCCCGTGGGAGAAGCCTCGCCTCACGAATATTCTTAAGCCCCAGTATCTGCTTAACAACCCTCTCAAGACCTGTCCCGGCTCCTCCGTGGGGCGGGGCTCCATACTTGAACATGTCTATATACCACGAGAGGCTCTCGGGGCTTATACCCTTATTCTCAACCTGCTTTAACAGGCACTTATAGTCATGCTGCCTCTGTCCTCCAGTAGTCATTTCCAGCCCTCTGAATATGAGGTCGAAGCTACATGTAGGCGTGTCAGGCTTCAAGTTCGTACAGCACTCTTCACCGGGGCTCTCAACGCAGGTGCATGGCATTGTGTAGAAGGGCCTCGGCCCCCACGGGTACCTGGTTATGAACACTGCATGGTACCCGTGCTCCTTCTCAAGATACTCCCCCAGGAGCCTCTCACCCTCAGTATCCAAGTCCTCACCCGGAGGGTACTCCTTACCGTACTCCCTCCTCAATATCTCGTGAACCTCCTCGAGGGTCATTCTAGGAATCTCCTTCACAGGTTCGAGCAAGGCGTTCGGATAGAACTTCTCTATCAAGTCACCATACTTCGAGACCACTGTCTCAGTAGCTTTCTTGAGGAACGCCTCCGCCACATCCATAACCTGGTTGAAGTCGCTTATGAACCCCATCTCATAATCCATACTCGTGTACTCAGTAAGGTGCCTAGGAGTGTGATGCGGCTCCGCCCGGAACACAGGCCCGATCTCGAACACTCTCTCCAAGCCTGATATAACACCTAGCTGCTTATAGAGCTGGGGGCTCTGCGCGAGGAACGCCTCCCTCTTGAAGTATATCACGGTGAAAACCTCCGCGCCGCCCTCACTAGCGGCCCCGAGGATTTTTGGTGTAAAGATCTCAGTGAACCCCTTACTCCTCAAAACCTGCCTGAAAACCTCTGCCACTTCAGCTTCTATCTGGAAGATGAGCCTTATCTTATCGTTCCTCAGATCAAGGTACCTGTAGTCGAGGCGTTTCGCCAGAATAGTCTTCTCAGGCTCCCTCACATCGATGGGCAACGGCTCAGCGGGCGACAGGACCTCCAGCTCCGATACGACAACCTCCCTCCCACCGGGAGCCTCGGGGTTCTCCTTTAACACACCCTTAGCGGCAATTACACTTTCAACACTGAGCTTCCTAGCAAGCTTCCACGATTCAGGGGAAATATTCTTCCTCACAACAAGTTGTACCCTACCGGTCCTGTCTCTCAGAACTATGAATACGAGGCGGCCGATAACCCTTATATGCTCAGCCCACCCCGCCACAACAAGCTCCTTGTCAAC
>JALUZI010000155.1 GCA_027012045.1 Desulfurococcales archaeon | reverse complement strand
GTGAAGTATCCAGCAAGGAATTGAGAGAGGATTCTCTTGGCTGTAAGGTCCACTACGTATTCGGTGTCAATTATCCGCCAAGGAATTGAGAGTGTTAGGCTCGAAGAGAGCTCCCCCTTATCTTGTTGAATAGAAGTATCCGCCAAGGAATAGAAATAGAGTTTGCTTTGTGAGTTTTTAGTAGCTGAGTTTGCCCAAGGGTTATTTGTTCGATAAGTAGTATGGGCAGTATTTTCTGTAGTTGCATTCTCTGCATTTTGTTGTGTTTGTTGGTTTGGAGGGTTCTCTTTTTCCTTGGGCTATTTCTCTGGTTTTCTCTGCTAGTTTTAGCGCGGTTTTCTTCAGTGTTGTGGTTAATTGTATTTTGACTAGTTTCCCGTTGGGTTTGAGGTAGTATATTAGTCCTTGTCTGACGGGTTTGTTTTTGCTTAGTGTGTCTTCGAGTAGGACGGCGTAGAATGCTATTTGCATTGTGTGGTCCCACTTGGCTCTTGGTTTTCCCTTGACTATTGTTGGCTCGGCCCATTTTATCTCGACTGGTATATAGGTGTGGTCTTGTAGTTCTAGGATGTAGTCCGGTCTTCCCATTAGTTTTCTCTTGGGTGACTCTAGGAGGGGTTGCCTGATTGTTCTCAGCGGCTTGTATATGGCTTTTATGTGGTTTATGTGCTTCTCTTTCTCTATCTCGCCGCCGTATTGCATGTACTCTGTGGGTGTTTCCTGGATTCCGAGCCTGTACCTGATATATATTATGTACTCGCAGTATGCCGCGTGTTTGACGTCGGTTCCTGTCACGTACAAGCTTGAGACCAAGTCTATATAGGTTACTAGGGGGAATATAGATTAGTTATGGTGAGGTGTCCGGGCCTGCCATTCTTCCCTACATGGGACAGCCTGACCAGGATCCTGAGGGAAATACATGAGAAGCCGAGCCTTGTGATAGACGAGGATCTCAGGGGCTGGAACTGGAGGGGTGAAACCCAGGTAGCCCCATCCTCCAGCTTCCCCCTTGGAGTCTCGGATGTGACAAACAATTTCTGCGAGAAAGCAAGGGATATCTACCTGAAATACGTCCTCAAGGTCAAGCAACCTGACTCGAGCCTCCTCCAGAGGGGGAGGCTTGTGCACCAGGCTTTCGCGGATAGCATATCAACGTTCAAGAGGCTGGTATACACGTTGTACCCGGATATAGACGGGGACAAGATCTATGACAGCATGGTGGAAACCCTATCCCCCATACTAGAGGTTCTACCGGACAGGTACGACATGCTGGACCCTGGCTACGCTAGGTGGCTCTACAGTAAAATATGGAAACAGTCGGCTAGGACTTACTCGGCTGAACTGGACGAGGCCAAGTCCAGGACACCCTACTACAGCGTGGAGACACTGTTATCGCTGAGCGTCCCTGTCATACCTGAGTTCCCCATAGACGGTAGTCTACTAGGGTTATCTAGGACTCTCAGGGTGGACGCCTACCTCCTGCCCGGGCTGCTCATGGAGATCAAGACGAGGAAGCCGAGCCCCATCTACGAGGCCTCACTAGCGGGCTACGCCCTCGCCTATGAGAGCCAGTACTATACACCGGTGGACTACGGGTTACTCGTCTATGTTGCTCTGCCCGAGGAGGAGGGCGGGGAGATACATGTATACCCGAGGATAACCCCTATAACAAGCGAGCTAAGATCACTCTTCCTCGAAGAGAGGGACAGGCGTCACAGCATAATAGAGTACCAGGGAGACCCCGGCAAACCCCACCGGTGCCCCCTGACCTGTCCTTACTACCAGGTATGCAGGAGGATGTAAAAGGGTTGCCGGGTAAAACGATCATAATAGACAAGTATGGCCTCTTCCTAGGAGTGAAAGACGGAGTGTTCCAAATAAGAGGCAGGGGCAAACAGGGTCGCCCCGAGGTCCTGGCCAAGATCCCTCCCGGGGAGGTTGACAGCATAGTGATCAGCGTCCCCG
>JALUZI010000154.1 GCA_027012045.1 Desulfurococcales archaeon | reverse complement strand
GGACAGGAGTATAAGGCTCTGGGCCTGCAATGCAGATGCGATCTTAGACGCCATCTGGTCCCCGTCAACATTCAGGAGTTCACCATTGTCTCCAAGGGCTAGTGGTGATACGACGAGTACATCAGCGAGGCTTAGCAGGCTCCTTAGATCTTTCTCCGAGACCGTTATTATTTTGCCGGTGTACCCGCCGGGTATTACCTGCTTCCGCCCCCGCTCGTTCACAATTATTATACGCTTCTTCCTCTCAGCTCTCACCAATCCCAAGTCAGCACCCGTGACGCCCAGGGCCCTAGCTCCCATGGATTCGAGCATGGACACTATCCTCTTGTTTAATAGTCCCGCCATAACCATAGTGAAAACCTCGAGCTCCTCCAGGCTCGTGTACCTGCTCCTCATACCGCTAGGGTGAACCACTATCCTGGGCTCCACACCCATTCTCTTCGAGTACTCTGTGACCAGGTCACCTCCACCGTGAACCAGGATCACCTTAACTTTATCAGCTAGACCCGCTATGTCCCTAACTATACTATCCAAGTTCTCCTTCAAAACACGCCCTCCAGCCTTCACCACAACAACCATAAAACACCACCACTCCATGACCCGCTTATCACGGCCTGAGAGGAGGCGAACGGAGGCCTTCATCCTCGGGTAGGCCAAGCATGATATTCATGTTCTGCACAGCCTGCCCTGCCGCGCCCTTGACGAGGTTGTCTATAGCGGCGAAACCGGAAACCCTATTAGTATAGGGGTCCACGGCGTAGCCGACGTCGGCGAAGTTGCTCCCCACAACATTCTTCACATCTGGATATTTAACCGGGCTGAACCTGGACAGCCTGACAAACCTCTCCCTTAAGTAGAACTTGGTGTAAGCCGACGCAACCCTTTCAGGGTCCACGCTCTCTAGGAACGTGTGGACAGACGCCAAGGCACCCCTCACGGCGGGGACAACATGTGGCACAAGCGAAACCCTAACAGGTCGCCCGGCAATCCTAGCTAGCTCCTGCTCAACCTCGGCCTGGTGCCTATGTCCTCCGGGAGAGTAGGGCCTCACGCTACCCTCCCTCTCAGGATGGTGGCTCCCCCGGGACGGCTTTGATCCTCCCTCGCTGCTCCCAGCCTTCACGTCAGCTATCAAATAGTCTCCTATGAGACCGTGGGCAGCTAGTGGAGCGGAGGCTAGTATTGAGGCTGTGGCATTGCACCCTGGAGAGGAGACGAACTTGGAGTTCCTGATCTCCTCTCTGTTGACTTCTGGTAGCCCGTAGGCCGATCTGCCTACTAGATCCGGCCTAGGATGCTTCCCGTACCACTTCTCGTAGACGTCCAGGTCGCGTAGCCTGTAGTCTGCGCTTAAATCCACCACGTAGAGCCCAGAGTCAACCGCGGCTCCCGTCAACTCCGCCCCAAGGCCGTGTGGCAGAGCGTTGAAAACCACATCCGCCTCCAGTATCTTGTCGATGTTGACCTCGGAGAACTTCAATCCACGGTAGACACCGTGTAGCCCGGGATGAGCGTAGTATACGGGCTTACCCTTGTACTCTCTGCTCGTAGCTACTATAACTTCCGCCTCGCTATGCATGGATAGTATGCGGAGCAGCTCCCCGCCAGTGTAGCCGGAGCCTCCGAGTATTGCTATCCTGGGCAAATCCACCACTGTATAACCAGTCAGCACTTGGTTTATGGTTAATAACATTGAGAAAGCGAGTGATGCGTTTTCCACACCCTTACAGGTTCGCCCGGTTCTCAAAGCGTCATCCCACGATTGGAACACTTTAATACCACGAACCAGCCCTGCCTACCTTCGAATAGCAATTAGAAGGTGAACCCGGTTATGGTCCAGGTCAAATGCCCCGTCTGCGGTGAAATGGTTGAAGTCCCAGACGACGCCCTCCCCGGAGAGCTCATAGAGCACGAGTGCGGGGCTCTCCTAGAGGTGGTCGTCGAGAACGGGGAGATAAAGCTGAAGCTAGCGGA
>JALUZI010000153.1 GCA_027012045.1 Desulfurococcales archaeon | reverse complement strand
GGATAACAGATCCAGTAACAGCTGAGGCAGTAAAAGAGCTCTAGCATACATCCTTCCAAAGAAGGCGAGGCGTCAGGCCTCACACGGCTCTTCATCTGGTTCGGGCCGAAGTCGGTCATCACCCGCCTCAAATTTATCCTTCACGCTTGCCTGGGATAATACTTTTTCCAGTTCTTCGAGGAAAACCGTGTTCTCTTCCCTGCTTCCTATTGTGACCCTGATCATTCCTTGTTTGACCCAGTTCTCCAGGCTCTTGACGATGATTCCTCTCCCAGCAAGTATTCCCGTTATTCCCGGGATTCCCGTGTCTATTGTTAGGAAGTTCGTATACGAGTTGTATACCTTTAATCCGAGCCGGGCCAGGGTCGAGGCTATCCTTTCCTTCTCCTTTACTGTTTCCGCTACGTTGCGCCTCACGTAGGAGGGGTCGGTTAATGCTGCTTTTAACGCTTTGAGGCTGGGTGATGTTATCCTGAATATCAGCGGGTCTCGCCTGAGTTTTTCCGCTATGTGAGTGGGGGCTGCGAGTGCTCCTATTCTCAGGGATGCTAGGGAGAATGCTTTACTGAAGGTTCTAAGGATTATCACATCCTCCTCTCTCCTCACGTGGTGTGCCATGGTTATATTGGAGTACTCGTAGTAGGCCTCGTCAACTATTATTGGCGTACTGGTATTGGGTTTTTCTTTGAACAATATGCATCCGAGCGGGTTGTTGGGGTTGTCGACTAGTCCTACTGTGCTCCAGCCGTTGGATGTATGTTTGCTTAGCCGGGATACATAGTTGTTGAGGGGTATTTTCTGGAGTGAGACGTTGTTCCACTCGAATGTTCCTATTATTATATCGTAGAAGGATGGGTCGGGTATTATGTACTCCTGGATTCTTAGGGGTCTAGCTGTTATGTCTACTACTGTGTCTGCGCCTGGTATTAGTATGGTTTGCTCGGGGTCTACTCCTATGTATTCTGCGGCTAACTGGGTTACTTCTTCCTTGAGCGCTGGGTCGGGATACCTGTTGGCCCTAGATAGTTCCTGTCTGGCTGCTTCAAGGACGTGGCTGGGAGGCGGGTAGGGTGACTCGTTCTGGTTTAGCAGTATCCTCCGCACACATGTTCCCGGGTATCCCACTATTAGCCCACTACGAGCAGTATTTAACTGTTTGTCCTAGAGGAGACGGTATCTCGACAGCTCCTCCCACGTCTGCCCGAGGCTCTGGAGTATTTGCTCGAACGTTGTCTTGATATACTCGATGTACTTCGCCTGGTCTATCTCCGTGACCTTAGCCAGCTGCACGGGTTTAACGCCGAGCCTCTTATCCCTGGTCTTCACCATCATTATGACATCGCCCTTCTCTATGTTGACCCCATACTGCCTGAGGAGCTTCGCCGCCTTAACGTGCTGAGGAGTAGTCTTGTTGTACTCGTGCAGGCCTTTCTGGAGCATTACTCTGAAAGCCAGCTCGTCGAGGGCGTACTCCATGTTCCTCAGCTTCGTCTGCATCTCCTCTATTTCATCTTTGATCTCAAGTGTGACTCGTTCTACGTCGCCTGGGCCTTTCATGCTCGATATTATCTTAACAATATTCCTGAACTCCTGTTTGAGGAACTCCGGGGTGTTACTTTTCTTCCCGACCATTCCCTTTATATCGCTGCTACCGTCCTCGTATACTCCTAGATAGTTTTTCTTCAGCCCGGAGAACAGAACGAGCTTATAGATCTTGTCGACCTCAAGTTCGAGGCCGTGCTTCTCCCACACATAGTTCTGGAGCTCCTTCAGCTTCTCCTTCGGAGGGCTCCATATGAAGAGGCTGTCTGTGTCACCGTAGAGTATGTAGAGGTTGAGCTCCTCGGCTTTCCTCTTAGTGTCGAGTATGACGCTCCTGCCTATCGCTGTGACGCTCTCAGCGACGGGTAGGCTGTAGAGCTTGAAGGTTTCCGCGCCGAACACGCCGTAGCTGGCGTTTATGTATACCTTCATAGC
>JALUZI010000152.1 GCA_027012045.1 Desulfurococcales archaeon | reverse complement strand
AAGAAGTCAACTACGCTTTTCTAACCGAGTTATTAACAGAGAAAGGAGACATATACATGCACTTAGACTACGTTTTCAACGAGTCCCTATCCAGGGCCCACCGGGGGCCTATCCACAAGCAAATCCTGCTCATACTAGCCTACGAGGAAGGGCTCAGGCTCACAGAAATCGCTAAACGCTTGAACAAGCCTACCGGCGAAGTTTCGAACTACCTTAAGTTTCTCTTAAGAACAGACCTGATTGTAAGGAAAGGAGATAGATACTACTTCACTGACAAGCTCATGCGTTTCTGGCTCGCAAAAATGTATCTTGGAATCACTGAACTCGAACTTAGACGCGAGAAAACCAGGGAGGACTTAATCCGGGAGCTAGAAGAGAAATATCTTAAAGCGAAGATGGAGCTCGGCCTCGCCAAGGAAGCTGTGGTCAGGGAGAAAATAAGGGAGAAGTTTGGAATAGACTTCAAACCCTATAAGAGAGGTAATATTGAGTTCGATGGGGTCGCATTCCAGGAAAAAACATACGTTCTAGAGGTGAAATGGAGGAATAGACCTGTGACCTATAAAGACGTCAGATCGTTCCTCGAGAAAGTAAAGGCAGAGTTCGGTCAAGCGGTAATGTTCTATTTCTCCAAGTCAGGCTTCACGGACAAAGCTCTTGAGCTGTGTGTTAAAGAGAATATCAGGCCGTTAACACCAGGGGACCTCGGGCTTTCATAACCAGAAACCTAGGCTTATAGGAGTGTGGTCGGTTAGGAGAATGCCGGTCACCACCCCCTCCCCCGATTGTTTGGGGGTTCTCTCGACCGTCGTGTCCTCATCCCTTCCTCTATTCGGTGTTTTGTGTTTTCATGGTTTTATTTTCGCCGGTATGCGCGGAGGGCGTTGTAGCCTGATATGCTTGAGGCTCCTATGTTTAGTACGAAGAACAGTACGTCGTTTACTAGGTAGCTGTATACTACTAGGAGGCCGCTTCCCAGCATGTATAGTATGCTGAGCTTTAAAGGCGGTATGTCGGGTATGCTTATTATCCATCCTATGACTATTAGGAGCATCCCGGTTATACCTATCAACTCCACTATTCCCATGGTCATACCTGTACACCGCCCCACAACAAAGTAATAGCTACCCCTATATATACTAGGCCCCGCCACCAACACTAGAACCGGAGGTGTAAAGGAACAGTGTACCCGAGCCCAGGTTTCATGGCAGCCCTACCCAAGTATGCCAACCTAATAGTAGACTACAGTATAGGAGTAAAAGAGGACATGGAAGTACTCATATCGGCAGAACTGACAGCCGCCCCCCTTGTAAGAGAGGTCTACCGCGAGGTACTCCGGAGAAACGCGTATCCAACACCCTTGTATAGAGACGACCTGTTATCCGAGATATTCTACCTGGAGGCAAACGAGAAACAATTGGAGCACGTAACCCCTGTACTAGAAACCGTGTACGAGAAATACGACGCTTCCATAAGCATACTCTCCTCAATACACACAAAACCCCTGATAGGCATAGACCCCAAGAAAATGGCCACAGCAAGAAGAGCTATAGCACCCCTCTTCCAGAAGTTCCTAGAACAAGCGGCCCGGGGAGAGAGGAAATGGACTGTGGCTCCATACCCCACTCTAGCCCTAGCGCAGGAAGCCAGTATGAGACCCCTAGAGTTCGAGGAGTTCGTCTACCGGGCAGTGAAGCTCCACACGCCGGACCCTGTTAAGGCTTGGAAGGAGCAGGCTGAGAAGCAGGAGAGGGTTATAAGCGAGATCCTCTCCCGGGCCGGCGAGCTAAAGTTCGAGGGTCCAGGTATAGATCTAACCGTTAACGTGGCAGGACGCACCTGGATAAGCGACGACGGCCACGAGAACATGCCTGGAGGAGAGGTCTTCACCGGGCCGCACGAGGACGGTGTTGATGGGTGCGTCGAGTTCGATATGCCGCAGGTCTACAGTGGAGTGGAGGTAGAAGGGGTAAAGCTC
>JALUZI010000151.1 GCA_027012045.1 Desulfurococcales archaeon | reverse complement strand
CTCTGAGCTGATAGCTTCAAAGATAATGAAAGACAGATACAGGGCAGACGTCATAGTGGGCATAATGAGAGGAGGCATTGTACCCGCTAGAATCATAGCAGATTACCTAGGTATCAGAGACCTTGGCATAATAGAAGTAATGTTCTACCAGAGACCCGGTGAAACCCGTCACAAACCTGTAATAAGACAGCCTCTAACCCTCGACGTATCCGAGAAGAACGTCCTAATAGTGGATGATGTATCGGACACTGGTAAAAGCCTCCAAGTAGCTCTCAGCGCTATAAATCTATACGGTCCGGAGCAGATAAAGACAGCTACACTCTACATAAAGCCCTGGAGCACGTTTATCCCCGACTACTACGGGGCTAGCTCTACTAAATGGATAGTATTCCCATGGGAGAAAAACGAGGTAAAGCGTGAACTCGGATGACCGTGAAATGCAGCAAAGTAAAAATAGGGGACACTTACTTCAAAATTGTGCAATGGCCTGTTAAAGGTTCACTACTCGATTATGATAAATTCATAGATGAGGTGAAACAGTTAGAGAGAAAAGATGACACCCTTCTAATAGTATCTCCTGAGGAATTCCATCCCTTGCAGTGTCTGTCAGCATTTATCCATGCAATAGACTCTTTCCGGCTGGGAAAGAATAAGATGAAAACAATAGACTTACAGGCATTGTCCATTCTTTACGGTGAATCCCAGATAAAGCGTCTATTTAAGAGTATCAGAGGACAAGTAATTGAAAGAGGCTTCTTTAACGTTTGCATAATACATGCCGGAGAACACCCAGGCACACGGTTCCTTCCTAAACCCCCTGAAACACCCAAAGAATGCGGGGAACCCGCACTTGACCAGGAAGCACTGGAGAGCCTAGTAAACGTGGTGAGAAACTACCTCAAAATGATTTAACGGCTGGAAGCTTTATCTGGGAGGCTCAGGATCATGTCCTGTCAACATCCTGGTATTCAGTGCCGTCACCACACATCATAGCCTCTAACTCCATAGGTTTACCGGGTTTGAGGCAATAAATATGGTGTAACCATGGAGATCCTCTTTATTTTCCACTCAAAGCAAACCTTAGGCAATCAGGGTGTATTAGAGTATGGCAGGCGGTGCAACAAGGATAGCTGTAATAGACTATGATTCATGTAAACCCACGAAGTGTCATCATGAGTGCATAGTGTTCTGTCCTATTAACCGGACGGGGAAGACTAAAGCTATAGAAGCTAAGCCTGAGCTTAAGAATAAACCTGTGATATACGAGGATACTTGTATAGGTTGCGGTATATGTGTCCGTAAATGTCCTTTCAAAGCCATATCGATCGTAAATCTACCATCTGAACTGGAGGAAGACGCGGTTCACAGGTACGGTGTTAACGGGTTCAAACTATACAAGTTACCTGTTCCAAAACGGGGTCAAGTGCTGGGCTTGATAGGTAAAAACGGGACTGGCAAAACGACGGCTATCAAGATTCTTGCAGGCGAAATAAAGCCCAATCTTGGCAGGGTAGAGAACCCTCCTGACTGGGATGAGATAATTAGGAAGTTCAGAGGCTCGGAACTCCAGAACTACCTGAAAAGCATAGCTGATCGAAAACTAAGAGTTGCCCACAAAATACAGTATGTGGATCTGCTTGCTAAGTATTTGAAGGGAACCGTCGGGGAACTCCTAGAAAAAGCTGATGAGAGGGGGGTGGCCAATGAATTTGCCAGAGAGCTGGGACTGGATAAGATTAAGGATAGGAGTGTGAAGAAAATAAGTGGAGGGGAGCTCCAGAAACTCCTTATCGCCGCGGTTCTCAGTAAAGACGCGGATGTTTACATTTTCGACGAGCCTAGTAGCTATCTAGATGTCAGGGAAAGGATAAGGGTGTCAAAAATCATAAGGAGGGAAATGAAGGAAAACAAGTACTATATAGTGGTTGAACACGATTTAGCCGTCCTGGACTATCTATCAGATAACGTATCCATAATATATGGTGAGCCGGGAGTATACGGAATAGTATCAGTGCCCTACGGGGTGAGAAACGGGATAAACTACTTCCTAGACGGCTTCCTTCCAACAGAAAATATGAGGATCAGGAAAGAACCAATAAGATTCCGTGCCTATACGCCTACACAGGAGAAAGAAACAAAGCCCATACCATATCTAGAGTGGAGCGACCTGGAAGTCAGGAGAGGCTCCTTCAGACTACTAGCCGAACCGGGCAAAATATTCAAAGGCGAAGTAATCGGAATAGTCGGCCCGAACGGTATCGGTAAAACAACACTAGTTAACACCATAGCAGGCAAGATAAAACCAAGCAATGGCTACGTTGCAGTCCTAGGCGACTACAAGATAAGCTATAAACCACAGTACATAAAGAGCGAAGACTACCAGGGCACAGTCTATGATGTACTCAGAAACGCAAACCCTCAGGCAGTAGCCCCCGGAAGCTGGCTCTACATTGAATTAGTCAAAAAACTCAGGCTAGACAGACTGTTCGATAGACAGGTCAGCGACCTGAGTGGTGGTGAACTGCAGAAACTCGCGGTTGCACAGACACTAGCTATGGAGGCAGACATATACCTCCTAGACGAGCCATCAGCCTATCTAGACGTAGAAGAAAGGCTAACCGTGGCGAAAACAATCAGACGCCTCACCGAGACCAGGGAAGTCGCGGCTTTCGTAGTAGAGCACGACGTCGTGTTGGAGGACTATGTCAGTGATAAACTCATAGTTATACTAGGCGAGCCCGGATACGAGGGCCGTGCCAGCCAACCCTTGCCCCTTAGAGAAGGAATGAACATGTTCCTCCGAGACCTCGGAGTAACCTTCAGAAGAGACCCGGACACCGGGAGGCCGAGAGTCAACAAGGAAGGAAGCTACCTGGATAGAATGCAGAAAGCAAAGGGCGAGTATTACTACGAGTAACATCGCATGTAATCACAATATATAACTCTCCCATGTAATTTAAGAAAACAGACACCTAAAGAGGGGATGATGTTCTCATGGTGAAAACCACAATCAGCGTAATAAAAGCAGACATAGGATCCCTCGCCGGACACCACATCACTCATCCGGACACACTTGCAGCAGCGTCAAAAGTACTTGTTGAAGCCAAGAGGAACGGGGTCATAAAAGACTTCTACGTTACACACGTAGGAGACGATCTACAGCTCGTAATGACTCATAACAAGGGAGAAGACAGTACAGAAATACATGAGCTAGCATGGAACGCGTTCAGTGAAGCAGCCAAAGTAGCCAAGGAGCTAGGGCTCTACGCGGCCGGCCAGGATCTCCTCTCAGACGCCTTCTCAGGTAATATAAGAGGCCTGGGTCCGGGAGTTGCTGAGATGGAAATAGAGGAGAGGCCTGCTGAGCCCATTATAATATTCATGGCCGATAAAACGGAGCCAGGAGCTTTTAACATGCCGCTCTTCAAGATATTCGCAGACCCATTCAACACTGCAGGACTAGTAATAGACCCCAGGATGCACGGCGGCTTCATCTTCCAGATCCTCGACGTGTTCGAGGGCAAAGTAGTGGAGCTCAAGGCCCCAGAGGAAATGTATGACATACTGGCCCTAATAGGCACACCCGGAAGATACGTAGTCAAAAGAGTCTTCAGGAAGAGCGACCATGAAATAGGAGCAGTAGTAAGCAGCGAGAGACTCAACCTAATAGCCGGTAAATACGTCGGCAAGGACGATCCAGTAGCAATAGTAAGAGCACAAAGCGGCTTCCCGGCGACAGGAGAGGTCCTGGAACCATTCTCGTTCCCACACCTAGTAGCGGGCTGGATGAGAGGAAGCCACCACGGCCCACTAATGCCAGTAGGCCAGAGACACGCCAAGTGCACCAGGTTCGACGGTCCACCCAGGATAATAGCACTAGGATTCCAGGTGAAGAATGGCAGACTAGTCGGTCCGGCAGACCTGTTCGACGACCCAGCATTCGACGAGGCAAGGAGAACAGCGAACATCATAGCAGACTACCTCCGCCGCCACGGACCATTCATGCCGCACAGACTAGGCCCCGAGGAAATGGAATACACTACACTCCCCGACGTCCTAGAGAAGCTCAAGGACAGGTTCGTCAAAACAGACATAGGATACAAAGCCAAGATACGCCACTCGGAGATGCTGGAGGAGCCCAACGAGTAACAACACCATAACAATTCCTCCCTTTTTAAACCCTATACCCATAGCCCAGATACCAGTCGTATAGGTGGACAACATTGAAACCCATACTTGTAGTAAACTACAAAGCCTACCCGACAAGCCACGGGAAAACAGCGGAATCCATAGCCCGAAAAGCAGCAGAACTATCCTCCAAGTACAATATACGCATAATCCTAGCAGTACCGGCAACCGAAGCATATAAAATCTCGAGGATCCACCCAGACACCTACATACAGTCAGTAGACCCCGTGCCAGAAGGAGCCCACACCGGCCACATAACCCCCGAAATGGCGGAGGAAACAGGAGCCAAAGGCATACTGCTAAACCACAGCGAGAAAAAGCTACTGTACCGGGACATCCAGAAAATAATCAACAGGACAAAACTAGAAACACTAGTCTGCGCCGAAACACCCGAAGAAGCAGCAGCAGTATCACTCCTAAAACCCACAATGATAGCAGTAGAACCACCCGAACTAATAGGAACAGGCATACCAGTATCCAAGGCCAAACCAGAAATAATAACAAAAACAGTACAACTAGTCAAGCAATACAACAAGGAAACAATAATCCTAACAGGAGCAGGAATATCGACACCCGAAGACGCCATCAAAGCAATACAACTAGGAACACAAGGAGTACTAGTCGCATCAACCATAATGAAAGCAGAAGACCCATTAAGAAAGCTTGAAGACTTTGCAATGAAAATGGGCATATCTTAAATAGTTAGAAGAATCCATTTCTTTTAGCTTTTCTTTAATTTCCATCAGCTCAAGTGACTCATTATATGATAGTTTCATTTTTCTACAACGGGCTAAAAGCCCACAAATCGAGAGTAGCCTGAATGAAACCCTCAGTTTTTATCACATGACGAAAATAACCTATTAGTTAGAGTTTTGGTGGGCCCGCGGGGACTTGAACCCCGGTCTGTCATGTGAGAACACAACCATATTCAAGAAGACCCATACTAATATGCATGTTATCCAAACCGTGGATATCCAGGTTGATATTAACAACCATGCGATATGAATAATTGCTGGATAGAGTGCTCTATCCCCGGTAGTTAGAAGATTCTTATTTTAATCCGAGAATACTATCCAATTCCTTCTTAACCTTAAGTAGAGATTCTTCAGTAAGCTTGCCGACGACCTTCACAACTAATTTCTTCTCTACTGTAAAAATGCTTGAACAGTCTACATAGCTTGGCTCCTTCTTTAAACGGCCAATAGTTAAGTCTGATTGTGTTATCGGTATCCTATGCAGGCCAGGAGAGCTGGTTATCTTTGCTACTATTATATCATCGCCTAAATCTACTGCGTTTAATACCAAGACTGGCCTTAGTTTAGAGCCTAGTAAGTCTGTGAACGGGAGTTCTAGTACTACAATGTCTCCCTGCTTATATTTCGAAGAGTTCTTCGGCATCCTCGCCCTCCCTTAAGAGTTTAAGATAGGAATAGAGTTTCTCCGCATCAGTGCCTTTAACTCCTATTATCTTTATTTTGACCCTCTTACCCTCAAGCTCCGTCAAAGGTTTAAGCGGGATAATCACGCCACCCTTAACAATACCTTCTATCTCAGACATTTCCAAAAACACCAGGTAGACTATTATCTATAGAAGGTAATCAACTTAGCCTTACACTATCCCCCCTTATTCTTGATTCTTGGTAGTGTTACAGAAGTCGTTGCGGTCTACAGTTGGTGGGCCCGCGGGGACTTGAACCCCGGACCTCCGCCGTGTGAGGGCGGCGTCCTAACCAGGCTAGACGACGGGCCCTTGGCTCCGGTGTTTCTCTTTGGTTTTTATGGCTGGCTAAAAAAGTGTTAACCTTTCCTTGACAGGAATTTTCTTGCTTTATCGATTAGTTCTTTGTTTTCAGCCAGCTTAACTAGTTCGTTTATTTTATTAAGGCTGTTCTCCAGATTGCTTCTCCAGTATTTCAAGTATAGTTTTGTCGCTTCGGGGTTGTTGAACGCTGTTTCAAGTGTTTCTCTAAGGTACTCTAGGGCATCTTGTAGCGATTTCTTTGTTCCTTGTATTATTCCCAGGTCTATCGCTTCGCTTGGTGTGATTCTGGATCCTGCTAGTGCAGCTTCTAAGAGTTTCTGGTGGCGGTTAGACTGGAGGGTTGCGGCTAGCATTGGGGCTATTATTCCCCATTTTATCTCCGGCCAGGAGATGTAGGATGATGGGTTGGCTATTACTATGTCTGTGGCGAGGGCTATTTCTGCTCCTCCAGCTATTGCCGGCCCGTTGAGGTATGTCGCGGTGGGCTTGCTGCATTTGATTAGGGCTTCAAGTAGTTCTCCAAGCCTCTCGAAAGACTCTCTGGCTTGTAGAGGTGTTTGAGCGCTGGCTATTTCGCTGAGGTCTATTCCTGATGAGAAGAATTTACCTTCTCCCGTTAATACAATCATTTTTACAGCCTCATCTTTACAGTGTGCTCTAATGCTTCTCGTTAGTTTTGAAAGGGTCTCTGTGTCTAGGCTGTTCAGTTTCTCGGGTCTAGATATTCTCAGTATGACAATACCGTCGCGGGTTTCTTCTTTGATGCACAAAGCATCCACCTCAAGGAGGCCATGCAAGTAATCTAATCAAGGTATGTGGGGGGTTAGGAGCCCGTTAACACCCCCATTCGGGTGTGGTGGGCCCGGGGGGACTCGAACCCCCGACCTACGGGTCTCTCCTTATCTAGCTCCAGTAACAGTTCATCCCCCTGTAGGGGTCATCAGACCCGTATTCACACCGTCGGGTCTGGAGCCAGGGATTACTGGAGCATCGGCCCCCGCCTGCCCCTCAATTATCCCGTTATATCGCTCCAAGGAGGCTTTAAAGAATTCGGCATTGGAGAAGCCCTTAACTGCTATTGGATCTAATATGGGTTGTGTGTTTGTTTAGTAGAAAACAAAAGGTAAAGTGGTCATGGTGGATTGGTTTGTTGGACTGGTTTATCCTGGTTTTAGCTAGAATTTTATGAAGAATAGTTGAGCTGGTTGGTGTAGGTTTGTATGCCGGGGCCCCCTC
>JALUZI010000150.1 GCA_027012045.1 Desulfurococcales archaeon | reverse complement strand
ACAGTTCTCTTATAGTATTGAATGTGGTTCTGCCTAGAGCCACTAGAACCCTGTTCCCCGGACAACCAATCGTATTTATTATCGTCCTAGCTATTAGGCTGGATGAGATAATCATAGGATAGTCATCAAATTTCATCCCCGAGAGGAGTTGGGGCTTCGGCATCAACTCGTAGAGGCTTACACTCCTATAATTAACGCCGCATCCATCGAGTTTCTCCTCTAAAATACGTGATGCCTGCCTTGCCCTCAGGAGCAGGGCGCATCTGGGCCTAATCGTGCACAGGAGATCCCCTAAGCCAGCACTGTCCCACACGTCAGGCATGCAGCAGGGCTCGGCTCCTAGGTATTCCCGTATAGCATTGGAGGTTTTCCCGCCTATTGCCACAATCCTCTTTCTCTTCAATAGTTCCACTATGCCTGATTTAGGCCGGGCTATTTCCCCTAGTATTCCGGGGCCTCTGGGGCTTGTGAATACTATTGTGTCACACTCGATAATGCCTTCAAGTATCTTTTCCAGGTTCTCCTTCAGGGGTTTTATTTCCAGGATAGGTATCCAACTAATGTTCTCCGCCGCTACTCCTAGCTCAACAGGGTTCTGCGGCCCGAAGTAGTATACTTTACATGCACTTGATCCAGCCATACCTGGCACCCAGCTCGACGGATCTGCCTATGATTAGTATCGCGGGGTTTCTCACCCCATTCTTTTCTGCATGTATCTTCAGGGTCCTTAACGGCCCGCACACCGCGCTTTCCCCTTCTTCCCCTATTAATTCTATTATTGCACCGTACTCGCCCTGCCCTCTGACACTGGCTACCTCATCTATTATTCTAGATGCCCTGCTGGCTGTCATCACGAATACCAGGGTCCCAGGGATCCCTGCGAGCTCCTTGTAGCCGAGTCTCTGCTTGGTGGAGCTTGACTGCACTCCTGTAGCGACCGTGAATGCGCTGGCCAGGCCTCTGCCGGCAAGTGGAATAAGATGTTTCGCCGCCGCGGACTGGAAGCTAGTAATGCCTGGGACAACTTCACATGGAACACTCTTCTCTAGGAGATAGGTGCACTCCTCTTCTCCTCTCCCGAAAACTAGGGGGTCACCGCCTTTCAACCTAACAACTACCCGGTGATTCCTGGATAGATCGTAAAGCAACTGGTTAATCTCGTCCTGTGATAAAGCGTGTTTCCCAGGTGCCTTACCTGCATATATGAGCTCCGCACTAGGATTACAGTATTCCAGTACGCCCCTAGGTATGAGCCTGTCATAGACTACGGCCTCCGCCTCTCCGAGGATCCGGTACGCCTTAAGGGTTATGTACTCAGGGTCTCCTACGCCTGCCCCTACTATGTAAACTTTACCTCTCACCCTGGTTCAACTCCCTCAGGGCACTTCCAACCTTTATACCGGCCTCGAGCAAACCAGTTTTACCGGCTGTATACTCCAATATAGACATTCTGGATCCATCACGGGTGAGGATGACTCCTCTGCAGAACCCTGTTCCACCGCGGAACCCGCAGTAACCTCCAAGTGGAGTACTGCATCCACCGCCGAAGGAGGACAGCAGTGCCCTCTCCGCCATGGCAACAGTATAGCTCTCCCGGTCAACCAGCTCCATCAAAACACTTGAAATCTCACTGTCTCTAAGGGATGTAACCGCGATGAACCCCTGGCCGGGCGCGGGAGGAAAGTACTCGAGGGGGAGCCTTCGATGCGGGATGTTCACACCTATCCTGTCGAGGGCTGCGGCGGATACAATAACATAGTCATAGCCCTCACCGAGCTTACCCAGCCTAGTCTCGATATTCCCCCGGATCCCCTTCACATTTAAACCTGGGTTATAGTGGAGAACGAGACTTCTCCTCCTAGCGCTGGATGTTCCAATAACTGATCCTTCCGGTAGCTCGTGGAAATAACCAGGCTCCTCTCCTGTTGAGACTATAGCATCCCTCGGATCCCCCCTCTTGGTAACATAGGATATAGTTAGCCTTGGATCGATGGTGGATGGTAGGTCCTTCATGCTGTGTACAGCTATATCAGCCTTGCCTGCCAGGACCGCCTGGTTAACCTTCTTCTCGAAGACACCAGTAACTCCTAGGGCTTCGAAGGGAGCTGTCTTATCAAGGTCCCCGTGGCTCTTAACCTTGATGATCTCATAGTCGATGGGGCCGATCTTCTCCTCCAGCTCTCTTACAAGAATATCTACTTGGATCAGGCTGAGCCTGCTGGGCCTTGCCGCTATCCTGATCCTCACTCTACTCCCCCAGTTCTCTTACCGCGGTGGTGAACGCCTCTACGGCTTTCTCCAATTCTTCCCCGGTGTGCTTTGTGGATGTGAATATAGCCTCTAACCTGCTGGGAGCTATGAAGACCCCTTTCTCCAGGAGTGCTCTCTGAAGCTTACCGTGTAGTTCCCCATTGCTCTTCCTTGCCATGGAAGCGTTCTCCACGCGTTCAACTCCTAGGAAAACTTGGAACATGCTCGCGGCACGGTTCAACGCATAGTTAATACCCATATCGCCCAACTCGTCCCTTATAGCCTTGGATACCTCCTCCGCAGCCCTGTCTGCATAGGAGAGCTCTCCCTGCTCTAGGATTTCTAGTGTGGCTAGGCCCGCAGCCATTGTAACTGGGTGGGCATTGAATGTCCCAGCGTTGAAAACCTTGCCCTTAGGCGAAAGCTCGTCCATGACATCAGCTCTCCCCGCTATAGCTCCAACGGGGAATCCCCCTCCTATTATCTTGCCCAGCGTGACAAGGTCAGGCTTTACATTATAGTATCCAGAGGCGCCGCTCAACCCTAGGCGGAACCCTGTTATTACCTCGTCGAATATGAGGAGGGACCCGTATTCCCGCGTGATCTTCCTGAGGTACTCGATGAACTCTCTTCTCCCAGGGATCACACCCAGGTTACCCATGACAGGCTCAACTATAACCCCGGCAACGTCATCGCCGTACCTCTCCATTATTCTTTCAACACTCTCCACACTGTTGAACTCAGCTACAATAGTGTATCTAGCAACTTCATCTATGACTCCCTTGCTAGCCGGTATACCGTAGTGCTCGACTGCGCTTCCAGAGGACACTAGGAGGTAATCGTTGCTCCCATGGTAGCAGCCGTCAAACTTAACTATATACTTCCTCCCAGTATACCCTCTAGCGAGCCTTACAGCTGTCAGCGTCGCCTCTGTCCCCGAGTTAACGAACCTTATCTTACCTCCGGGATACATGTGGCCCAGGATTTTCCTTGCAAGCTCGACTTCAACCGGAGTGGGAGTCCCGTATAGCCATCCCCGCTCAACCTGGTCAATCACTTTCTCTAGAACCCTACGGTCCCTGTGGCCTAGTATGAGAGGCCCATAGCCTAGCACGAAGTCCATGTACTTTTTACCGTCGACAGTGTAGAGGTAGGCTCCTTCAGCCCTCTCTACATAGAAGGGGTATGGTTTAAGGGAGGCTCTCACAGGGCTATTTACCCCGCCGGGGAACAGGCTCAGTGCTTCCATCCAAAGATCGTATGAGGCCGTCATAACCCGTCTAACCCCCTATGGTTCTAAGGATCTCGGCTATCCTGGGGGCGAAATATGTTATGATTATATCCGCGCCAGCCCTCTTGATTGAGTATGCTAGCTCCAGCAATGCTTTATCCAGGTCTATCAACCCTTTCTCCCCAGCTGTTATCAGGGTCATGTATTCACCGCTCACATTGTAAGCGGCTAGAGGCACATGTGGATACGTGTTCTTGATAGTCCTTATTACGTCGAGGTAGAACATGGCTGGTTTAACCATCACAATGTCCGCGCCCTCCTCGATGTCCAGCTGAACCTCCTTCAATGCCTCTGCAAGGTTCCTAGGGTCCATCTGGTATGTCGACCTGTCCCCGAACCCGGGGGAGGAGTCCATTACGTCTCTGAAAGGTCCATAGAGGGCGCTGGCGTACTTGGCCGAGTAGGCCATTATCCCTACACTGCTATAACCCGCTGAGTCCAACGCCTCCCTGATAGCCTTAACTTGGCCGTCCATCATGCCTGAGGGTGATATAAAGTCCGACCCGGCCTCTGCCTGTGTCACCGCTATTTTACGGTATATCTTGAGTGTTTCATCGTTATCAATGACCTTCCCATACCTCGTGTCTTTCGGTAAGCCGCAGTGGCCGTGGGTGGTATAGTTGCATATGCACAGATCTGTGAAGATAACTGGCTCTGAGCCGAGCTGTCTCCTAATGTTGGATACTGCCCTATAAACGGGGCCTGACTTATCGTAGGCCCTGCTCCCGTAGTAGTCTTTCATGTTGGTGACTCCGAACAGTAGGAATCCCTTGATCCCTAGTTCCATGTTGTCCTGGACGTAATCTATCAGCTCTTTGGACTCTGGAGGATAATAGTAGTGGCCCTTGAGGCTTGCTAGGGGCTGTTTGCTCTTGACTGTTTCGTTGACAAATACTGGTAGTATCAGGTCTCTAGTCGAGATATTGGTTTCAGCGACGAGGTCTCTGATACCCTTCTTGCCCCGGAGCCTCCTGGGTCTTGTGTATGGGAACTTCACCACGTTTCACCCCACGGTCTCACTCCCGGTTCAGGGATTTCCAGTAGTTTTCCTGGATAACTATGATGGGTTCATCCAGCCCGGCTTCGGCGAACTGTCTGAGGCTCTGGATGAGCGGGTGGGCGAGCTTCTTCAAGGAGGCTTTGATGGCTAGCTCGACTTGTTTCTTGTATTCGCTTGGTATTTTCCCGTTGATCCACACCATCTCTTCTCTTAGGATACTCTCAATCGCCATGTTTAGGGTTAGAATGGTGTTGTCGGAGCTTCTCGCCCTTAGTTTCTTAACTAGTTTCAACGCTTCCTCCTCCACTAGCTCCTCGACGCTGGGTATCCATTTCCTCCTATTCTCCATGCCCTCGTTAACAATATGGTCAAGCTGGTGATAATCAATCACATTCTCACCATTAACCACAGGAGGCGTAGAGATATCCACAATCAAAGCCGACTGCCTCACCAAAGAATCCAGAACCCACCTACCGGGAGAGTCCGACACAGCGATAAAAGCAACATCATACCTGTAACCCCCTATTTCACTCATACTGATCGGCTTAACCACACTGCAAATACCGGAGACCGAGAAGGCTTTAGCTAGGCTCCTGTTAGCCACGTAGATCCTGCTCGGATCATGCCTGCACGCCTCCTCCACAATAATCCTTCCAGCCTTGCCTGCTCCGAGTACAAGGATCTCCCTGCCTTCTAGCCCTCCGAGCCTCCTAGTCGCAGCGATCACAGCGGCCTTAGGGTACCCGATTACTCCTTCGCTGACACCGGTCTCCTCCCTGGCTCTCCTCCCAGTTTTGATAGCGTGCATGAAAACCAGGTCAAGTGTTCTCGAAGTGTAGTTCCTCTCCCTAGCATAGCCCCAAGCCTCCCTCACCTGGCCTAGGATCTCGTTCTCACCTATCACCTTGGACTCAATGCCGGAGGCGACCCGGAACAAGTGTTTAATGGCATCCAAACCCTCCAGTATCCTAGGCTTTATACCTGTTATTCTCCCATACTCCTCCACTGCTTCGGTAAGGGAAGGATTATCCATGTATACCTCCAGCCTATTACATGTGGCTAATACTACTACTCCATCTGACAATGGGTATAGTGCGGAGTATAGCTCGTCCCGCCTACGAGATGCAAGGCCGAGTGATTCGAGGTCAACGGTTTTATAGTCTGCCCCTATTAGCTTGACATTGTTAAGAATAACCGTGTTCTCATCATTCAATGAGTATTGGCTGCTTGTTTCCGGCTGAACTGCATTCAACCCTGTAGCGCACCCGGGAGTAATTATGTAGTTATGCAGGTCTGTATTTAATTTAGAGTATATGAATGAAATAATACCGCTCTATACGGGTATAACGCATAAATACAGTTAGCATTCAATAAATACAGAAGAGGTGGCGGGAAATCAAGCCAGTGTGGATAGTATACCATAAACCGGGAAATCCAAGTGACACCTGGAGAATAAAAAGAATAGCAGATACAGTATCCGTGAAGACGGGAGCACAAGTAGAAGCTATAACAATACATGAATACATAAAACACCCCAGAGAGGGGCTTGTCATACCACTACTACTATACAGGGGAGGACACTACTGTGACATAGAGAGCAAGACAAGAGAAGCCGGCGGAATCCTAGCAGGCATAGTGCCTTTAGAGCTAACAGTCAAGGCCATAATGGAAATAGCGAGACAAAACAAGTGCACAACCATCAGACTCCTAGTCCACAAGCCAAAGCGTTGCATCAACCTTTTCGAAAGGGACCTAAACAATATCCAGTCACTCCTATCGCGACAAGGGCTAAGCCTGAGTGATGGAACCAGAGAACACGATTGCGATGTCCCACTAACACTCCTACCGTCAAGACATCTGGGAGCCGGTAAAGAGAAGGTGAACACGGGCCTGTTAACCTATATTGAGGAGGGTTTAACGAGGTGGATTACCAGTACAATCCTCGGGAACACCAGCTATCTCAAGGGCCCTAGCGAGGGCATCCTCTAGAGATCCAGCCCTAACCAATTCATGAAACAACCCATCCCGGTCGACCTCGAAGTATAGGGGGAACCTCCGCTTGGGATCGCTAATACAGCTCACTAGGATACTCTTGAATTTCGACATGACAGCATATAGGTTTCTCAGGTAACTATTATCCTCTAAGCTTTCAATGCAGTACTCCAACACTCTTCTCGCTGCTACACCTGTTCTCCCAAGGCTTGTTACGGAGATTCTTATCCCTCCATCATACACTTCTCCCCTGAAGGGGAATACCGTGTTCCCCACTCTCGCGTCCGTAGCGTTGTTGACGAGGATACCTCTACTGAGGAGAATTCTGGATAACCGCTTGTTGAACTCCAAGTTACTTGTAGCTATGACTACTAGCACAGTATTCCCGGGTATAAAATCCGCGAGTACCTCTGGGGCAATATCCTTGGGGAGCTTCACGAGCTTAACCTTACCCTCCTCGGCTAGCTCTCTGATCTCCTCCGTGAAATCTATAGAGTAGATAGTGACATCGGCTCCGGCTTCGCTTAGCAGTTTTGCTCTGCGCGTCCCTACGCTCCCTCCTCCGACTACGGCTACTTTCAGGCCTTTAAATTCTATGTATACCGGTATATGAGTATCCATCGTCTCTCCCCTGTTAGAACCTGGTTTTACCCGG
>JALUZI010000149.1 GCA_027012045.1 Desulfurococcales archaeon | reverse complement strand
CCATGCGAGGACGAGCTTAAGGAGATTAAGAAGAAGATCGACTACGAGAGAGGTAATATACCGGAGAAGCTGTTCGACGCCCTCAAACTTTCCCCAGTAACTCACCCGATGTACTATGGTGCGTACGGAGTCACACTCCTAGGACAGTACCTAGCTCCGGAATGGGACTTCTCAGACGAGACCCTATACGACCATGCGATAAAGCTCATAGCAAAGCTACCAGTAATCTTCACAGCGGCATGGCACCTAGCTAGGACGGGAAGCCTAATAAGGCCGGATCCAAGTCTAGACCACGCAACAGACGTATTAAGAATGATAACAGGTAAAATGCCTAGCAAAGTAGAAGCCAGGGCATTCGAGTCAAGCCTCGTCCTATACATGGACCACGGGTTCAACGCAAGCACATTCACAGTAAGAGTAATAGCAAGCACGCTAAGCGACATGTACAGCGCAGTAGCCGGAGGCGTAGGAGCGCTGAAAGGGCCGCTACACGGTGGAGCCAACGAGAAAGCTATGCTAATGTTCCTCGAAGCTGAGAAAGAAGCGAAGGCCAAGGGAGTACCCCTGAAGGAGTACATAGTCGAGTACATAAAGGGCAAACTAGCCAGGAAGGAGAAAATCATGGGATTCGGCCACAGAGTCTACAAGGTACACGACCCGAGGACAGACGTGCTGAGGAAGTACATAGAGCAACTCGAAGGCGGGAAGTACTGGCTCGAGGTCCTTGAGGCAGCGGAGAAAGTGATGAAGGAAGAGAAGAACCTGCCTGCAAACGTAGACCTGTACACAGCGCCGCTCTACTATCTACTAGGAATACCGATACCCATGTACACACCGATATTCGCTATGGGAAGGATAGTCGGGTGGACAAGCCACTACATCGAACAGGTCAAGAACAACAGAATAATAAGGCCTACAGAGGAGTACGTCGGCCCAACCGGGCTGAAGTACAAGCCCCTCGAGGAGAGGTGCAAGCAGTAACCCGGGTTTCACACCCATAAAATCATCCTTTTTTAAACCCGATCCTAGTTTTCCAATCTTGATACATGGTGGGAAACGTTCGAAGCATGGCTAGTCTATACCCTCATAGTTTTCGCTGGATTCGGCCTTGGGAACAGTATTGTTAAGGAGGCAACTATAAGAGGATTCGACGCATCACTCTTCCTAGCATTATCATACGCGTCCGCTACAGTCATACTTCTACCCTTCTCAGTAAAGGAAGGGTTCACTGTCAGGGACTTATACTACGGCCTAATAAGCGGGTTGCTCGTAGCGGTAGGTAGCTATGGCTCGTATAAGGCTGTGGAGAACCTGGGTGGAGTGGCTGCTTTCCCACTTGTGAACCTGGCATACCTGATACCTGTCATTTATGGTGTTGTATTCCTAGGCGAACCCGTAGATCTTCCCGTTGCTATAGGATTCGGGCTGGTTGCAGTGTCTATAATCCTCTTCTCCGGGGCGCCTAGGAGATTCACGTTAAGGGGGGTTTTATGGCTTCTAGTCGGGTTCACAGGCTTCGGGTTTACGGATGTTGTATTGAAAATTTATGGGGAAACCGGGGGTAACATGGTCTCATTAAGCTTTCTCTTGAACTTCTTCGTTACTATTTACATGTCATTTCAACTATTCAGGAAGAGGGATCCCAGTATTGTTCGAGGAAACTGGAGGATCGTTTTACTCTTATCCCTAGCTAACGGGTTCCTCCTTGGCCTGTCTACCTTTTATCTTTTAAGGGCGTTCGAGTGTGGCCCGGTTAGCAGGGTTTCTCCTATTGTTAAGCTTAACACTGTCATACCGGTTTCGTATAGTGTTCTGAGGGGTGAGAGGCCTGACTTGTACACTATCTCGGGTGCGGCTACAGCTGTTGTTGCCGTTGTTTTACTATCCCTTTGACGGGCGGATGAGGCTTTATTAGTTCATCTAAGCGATATATCTTAAGCCCAGTATTACAGGACGGTTCCGGGGCTCTGGAAGATTGGGGCTAAAAGACATAGTAACAGGTAGATACGCGAG
>JALUZI010000148.1 GCA_027012045.1 Desulfurococcales archaeon | reverse complement strand
TGGGAGTTGCTTCGCCTCTGCTTGCATGGATAGTTATAGGGATAGCGTGGAAGATGAATCCCTGGTTCAACGTGCTAGAAGACGCCTACAGCGACCTCGGGGGCCAACACGCCACTGATCCGTGGATATATAACTACGGCCTTGTCACCGTGGGTGTATTGATGGCTTTTTATGGAGCACTCCTAGCATGCTGGGCTAGGGGGAAACTCGGGGTTATAGGAGCCTCCTATCTAGCACTTGCTGGGGTATTCCTAGTCCTTATAGGGGTATTCCATGAGGGAACGAGGCCCCATACGTTTGTATCTACATGGTTCTTCATTCAAGCAGATATAGCTCTAATACTGCTAGGCGGAGAGTTCCGGGATAAGCCTCTCGGCTTAACTGTTCTATTATCGTCTTTGCTCGCTTTCCCTGTTGCTATAGCTGTTGGAGCGACAGTGGGGTGGCCTAGTACTGCTGTACTTGAAACGTATGATATTTTACTGATTGATTACGGTGTTCTGGCTATTACTCATCTAGTTTACAGGTCGACTGATTGATCAGTACTCAAGACCGTCCTCACAGCCCTTTGTATAGGGCTCAGGAGAGCGGCTCTCCTCATTTCAACGTATGTTATAGGGAACCCCTTGGTTACCCGCGTTTATAACCTATTTTCCTGAGGAAGCTTATCCTCCTCTTCTTATCGTCCTCGCTCTCTATGCCCACGGGAGTGTACCCGTCAACTACGCCTAGTAGGGCTCTTCCCTGATCGGTCTCAGCTACTATTAACTGTAGGGGGTTGGCGGTCGCCGCGTCTACAGAGACGACCTCCATTACCTGTTTTATCCTGTTCAGAACGTTTATCGGCCAGGCATCCTTTAGGTATATGATAAACATGTGGCCCACGCCTGCCTTGAGGCATGATTCAGCTGCTAGTTCTTCGAGTTCCTTGTCATTGCCATCGTGGCGGACTAGTCTTTCCTGGCTTGCCTCGCAGAATCCTATTCCGAATTTAATGCTTGGACATGAAGTGATTAATGCTTCGTAGAGGTCCTCGACAGTTTTTATGAAATGGGTTCTCCCGACGATTACGTTGGTTCCCTCGGGGACATCAATTTTAATAACCTTCAATTCTACCATTTCATCGAACACCTCCAAACAAATCATACCGTATATTATCATTTATTAGAGAATTAACTTCCTCGTTATTAACATTGGCAGATTAGGATGAATCCTGTCAAGAAAATAAAGAAAAAGGAGAGAGCTGTGATAAACCGGGTTACCTGATGTTCACTATTAGCATCACATACATTATTGACGGTGTCGACAGGTAGACATCGGTTTCTCCATCGTACTCGTTGCCCCATATTAATCCTGGGTTCGATCCGTATACCGGTATCATCACTAGGAATGTGCCTCTAGCGTCGCTGGAGGCTGATATCTGGGTTCTTAACCATGCTATGCTATGGAACTGCCTG
The DNA here is from genome assembly GCA_027012045.1 of Desulfurococcales archaeon. Lineage (GTDB taxonomy): Archaea > Thermoproteota > Thermoprotei_A > Sulfolobales > Acidilobaceae > Tiamatella. The sequence continues at coordinate 564 of JALUZI010000148.1, read as the reverse complement.
TACAGTGTTGGAGTCACGTTTATGGATCCGACTGCCCCGTCTAGGGGTATAACGTATGCTCCCTCCGCAACTGTTAGATTGCCCATATCACCCGTATAGACGAATGAGTTAGTGCGTAAGCTCATGCCGTGCCTCATTGTGACTACATTGTTGGAGAACTCTCTGTATGCTCTTAGCGTTATTGTCGGCTGGTCTACTCCGGTGGCGGAGAAGACCTGGTGCACCACTACCCAGTAGAGCAGATATGTGTTGTCATAGTTGTCGAGCGGTGTAGGCCCTATTGGAGCTATAACCTTTGCCTCCGTCGGCGATGGCCAGTCGAAGTATGTGTACACGTAGCCGATCTGGCTTATTGAGTTCTTTAACGCCAGTACAGAACTGTCTACCCATTCTGGGTATCCACCGTAGAACATTGCTGCAAGGTAGTTGAATCCTGAACCCAGTACTCCGACATCAAAGCTCGATGCCGGGTTCTTCCAGTCTACTCTGACCTCCAGTGCACCCAGCTTAGCGTACCTGTTGTCTATTAGGACTGGGAATGTCCTCCAGTCTCCTACTTCTGGC
>JALUZI010000147.1 GCA_027012045.1 Desulfurococcales archaeon | reverse complement strand
CCGGGTTCACCTCGACCTCCAGTATGCCAGGCTCGACCTCCTCTGACTCGCATTTAAGCCTGAATAGCAGGTCCCTCAGCTCGCCCGGGGCGAGTCCTGTGAGGCCCATGAGCCTCTCGGTCCTGATCTTAATCACTGGCATTTCAGGCTAACCTCCTTGCCGGGAAGTTTGAAATGTAGTCCACGCTCCGGGTGTAAAGTTCCCGTATGTCTCCTATGCCGTAGAACGCGGCTGCGAGTCTTTCAACGCCGAAGCCCCACGCTGCGACAGGGTAGTCTATGCCCGCCATCTCCAGCACTTCGGGGCGGAACATTCCTGCTCCGAAGAGTTCTAGCCACTTCCCGCTCGGGAGCTTGACATAGCCTTCCACGCTGGGCTCTGTGAAGGGGAAGTATCCTGGTTTGAACTTTACTTTGAAGCCCAGCCTTTCGGATACCTCGGAGAGGAGTCCAAGCAGGTCAGAGAACGATATGTCGTAGTCACCCATTACACCGTCGAGCTGGTGGAACTCGGGGAGGTGGCTTGCGTCGACTACGTCGCTCCGGAACACTCTTCCCAGTGTGAAATACCTGATTGGCGGTTTGGGTTTCCCTGTTATTATTCTAGCCGAAACGCTGGTGGTCTGGCTCCTCAATACGTGCCTAGACGCTTTCAGGGGGCTCCACCTGTAACCCCACCCTCTTTCATGGATCTCTCTAACCCTCTCCAACAGCTCCTCCAGGCCGCTCGTGTCTCCGTAGACCGGCTCTTTGATCCACAGAGTATCATGGACCTCTCTAGCCGGGTGATCCTGAGGCTGGAAGAGGAGGTCGAAGTTGTAGAGTTCGAGTTCAACTAGCGGGCCCCATGTCTCGGTGAACCCCAGTTCCTTCATTATGTCTCTAAGAGTGTCTAGGAAAGCTGTGAGGAAGTGCCGCCTGCCGATCCGGGTGTCGGGGGGTTCTGCTGTTACGTCGTATGCTCTGAGCTTTACTCTTCTCCACTCACCTGTCTTCAGGTCCCTGTGTGTTAGCCTACCTTTCTCAACTCTAGCCTCCTCCAGAACCTGCTGGAGAGGCCTGAGGACGGTGACTATTTTCTCAACTTCCTCTTCCTCCTTCACAAGCCCCCTTTTAATGAGCTCCTTGAGGTACGGTGAACTGGGGGGTGAGCCTCCTCCTGCTATTTCTCTTAGGATTTTCCTCTTTTCCCCTGCTACCCGAAGCGCCTCTTCTAGTGGGACGTTGAGCTCTACCTGTCCCCGGCTAATTGTTATCCAGCCGTTTTTCCTAGCCATGCCGATCGCTACTCCCGACTCCGGGCCTAGCCTGTTCTTTATCTCATCTAGGCCTGTTACTCCGTCTCCGACTAGTTTGATAAGCCTCTCCTCTGGTAAACCTTCTTCCAGCGCTTTTCTACCCTTCTCCGTGACCACATATTTCCTGCTTCTCTTTTCATCTACACGTACAACTCCTTTTTCCTGGAGGAGCTGTATTAGACTGGCGACCGTGGATTTATCCAGTCCCAGCCTCTCAGCCATCTCGTCTAGACTTGCTTTCTTGATTCCCCGGGAGTCCATTTTCTCGAGTAGCATGTACTCTGAGTCACTGAGCACCAGTGGTCCGGTCAATCAGTATGCACCCGATTCTATGTTGAAGGGGGATGCTTGAGTTATTAAAATAGGGGGCTTTTTCAGCCCCGGCTCCATGGAGCGGCTATCCATGGGATCCAGGATGCTATGAAAACCCATACTGGAGTAGTCAGGCCCAGCACGGGGGTCTTGAATACTCCTGAGACCCCTACATAGTACGTTAGTACCGCCGCGGCTGTTAATCCCAGTATTATGGATGCCCATGACAGCTTGTTGTACCTTACAGGGTTCTCGGAGAGTATGCCTGCTAGTGTGGGTGGCAGTAGCGGTAGTAGGAATAGGCTGGAGAGCACGCTTAGCTGTACAATGTATGATACTCTCATATAGGCTATTCCGGCTACGACTAGAGCCATTAGAACTATGGTAGTCTTGGTTACGGAGAGCTCGCTTATCCTCCTCTTATCGTAGGGTAAGTCGTGTCCTATCGAGCTTGAGACGGTTAGGATTATCGAGTCCACCGTCGATATGCTCGCAGCTATTATGCTTACGAAGACGATGACGGATATCCATAGGGGCGCTACGTTTAGAAGCGCCGGTGTCACCGAGTCTTTACCATGGAGCTTATAGGGGAGCAGTGTGTGGCCTCCTGCCCTGGCAAGCATGCCTATTGCTACTACCATCAACGTGTAGATTAGGCCGAATACTCCGAACCATATGACCATGCCTCTAAGGCTCCTCTTGTCCCTGGGCATGTAGAGCCTCTGGACTACCTGGGGGTTTGTAAGGGCGAAGAACAGCCATGGCAGTGTGAATGATATGAACACGGGTATCTTCCAGAACCCTTTGCCCGGGGATACGTCCAGGAGGCCCTCCTTCTCTAGCTGGGACATTATCGTGCTTGTGGTCATGTGCATCTCGCTCGTCAGGTGCCATGCTATCCATCCTAGGAGGAGTACTGCTGCCGCTATCATCCATAGTCCTTGGATGGCGTCTGTTACTGCAACGCTCCATATTCCCGCCAGGATGGTCCAGGCGAGGACCAGTATTAGAGCAAGCAAAATCCCCCATGCATAGTAGCCTTGGCCTCCTGCTGTGGCTATCGTCTCTCCTATGCCTTTGAACTGGGCGGAGGCGTAGGGGAGTAGGGCTAGGAAGTACAGTACTGATATGACGGCGGCTAGTCTCGGAGAGCCGTATAGGTCTCCCAGCATCTCGCTTGGAGTGACCCAGCCCTTTTCCCTTGCTTTCCTATAGATTACTGGTGCCAGGGCTCCGAGGAGGAGTAGTGTTGCTATGTAGTATGAAAGCTCGAAGCCTAGGCTCCCTATCCCGGTGAAGTATGCTATGCCTACCAGGCCGACTATCATGAAGCTGCTGTAAGTTGTTGCCGCGTATGTGAGTGCTGATAGGAACGTGCCTAGTTTCCCTCCTCCAATATAGTACTCCCTGGTCGTTTTGACACCGTACTTGCGGGCTACTATAGCGCCTATTGTCCCGAGGACGATGTATAGTAGCAGGACGGTTAGTTCCGCGGCTAGTCTTTCCTCCACCATTGATCACCCCTGTAGAGATAGTATAGGGTTACGAGGAACGCGATTGTCGAGTCTATGATCCAGTACCAAGCGTCTAGGGGTGCGTGGGTGATGTAGTATGGTACTATGTAGTGAAGTAGTAGTATGAGCGTCATTACTGCGGTGTATACTGCTAGTTTGCCCATCCTGTTCTCACCGTTAGAGTATGAAACAATTGTTTCATATTTAAATAATATCAGACTCGTCCTATAAGAATAATGGGGAATAAAACTGGAGATCCTAGAGAGGGCGGTAAAAACTAATCCCGGGCTTACAGTAACAGAACTAGCTTACAAGACAGGGCTATCGAAAGCAACGGTATCTAGAATAGTTAGGAAACTCGAAGAACAGGGTAAAGTGTATACCGTGGCGAGAGGCAGAAACAAACACGTGTACCCATCCCGCATGCCTGGCAGCGGTAAGAGTGCAGTTACTATAGGTATCATAGAAGCCGCTGAATACATGTTCCTACCATTCATAGCTAAAAAGCTCAGGGAGAAAGGCTATCATGTAGAGATAACTGTTTACAAGGAGGGCCTTACACTAACCAGGCACATAGCTGAAGGCCTCATAGACCTCGGGTACAGCCCGCTTATCACACAGTTAATGTACTACAGGTTCAACCCGTCCTACAAGGTAGTTTACGGTGGAGTGTATGGCGGGGCAGGGATAGTTGTAAACAGCAGGTCCAATACGAATCTCGGGGGAAGCACACCTATTTCAACCATGGAAGCCTGCCTCAAAGCCTATGACCAGAGTATGCCTGTCAAATACTACTATGGTGGCGAAGAAATACTTGAGGCCCTAGCGAAGGGGGAGATAAAAGTAGCGGCGATATGGGAGCCTTACCTAACCCAGGCACTAAAGATGGGGTTCAAACTGGAGTCCAGGTGCTCTGAGCTCATTGCACCATACTGCTGTACACTAGCTGTAAACAAGTCGTTCATAGAGAAAGAGCCTGATGTCAAAATCATAGTTGAGAAATCCATGGAGGACTATAAGAGGAATCCTTTGAGGATGGCATCGTGGTACGCTAGACTTGTCAGGACACCGGTTAGTCTCCTCAAGAAAATATACAGGTCATACACCCCTTCATGGGAGGTTGATAAAGGAGAAGTCTATAGGATGCTCAGGAAAACAGGGGTGGAACTGCCTAGTCCGCAGATGATGCTTGAGGCGATACAAACCTAGTCCTCCCTACCCATATCCTGGTAGGACTCAACAGAGGCTTCCGCCAGGTCTCTTGGAACACGGTAGTTCTCAACTAGGACCCTGAATATCTCGTTCCCAGTTAAACCCCTCGATGCAAGGTCGCCAACCAGGTCTATAATGTTCCTCAGAACCCTCCTGCTCAAATCCGGGTTCAACGCGAAAACACCGTTTATAACCGAGGCGATGCACGATTCGACGGGTTTCCTAGAGGAAAGGCAGTCAACAGGTAAATCACACGAGACCCGGGGCTTCCCATCTTCCCTATAGGTGAGCCTGGCCATGGGAATATCTGAGAGTAGTTTGGCATCACTGGACGAGGGGGGCTCCTCTGCTTCTAGTGTGAAATACTCGTCACCAACTCTTGCTATGAGAGTAGTGTCGAGGAGGATCATCTTCGAAACACACGTGCCTCCCTCGCATTCTGTCACTATTGAATCCCCGAACTCGTCCTGGAGGACTCTTATGTACATAGATAGCCTGTCGTCAGTGTTCATGGATGCTTTACACCATAGGAGTAGAATGCGGCTAGGGGCTAGAAAAAGATTGGGAGTAAAGATTGTTATGGTTTAGGATGACAGTAGTGTGACTGTAGTGTTTACCTCCATCTCCAAAATGATGAGCACCGGCTGGACCTGGGGGCACTCGGCCGCCGAGGCTTCCTGGGCGTTATTGACGAGTGCCGCCGCTGACTTTAGGTAGCTCACAGCCTCCGTGGAGTTCTCGGCGTTTAAAGCTTGCTTCATATAGTCGAGGGACTTCTCTAGGTCCTGTACGACCGTGCTGTTCGCCTGGTTGCAATACCTGTCCGCGACCTCGAGGGCTAGCATTGTATTCCTAACTAGTACTTTTACCTGCATCTTGAATGTCAGTTGCTTCGCTATCCTCACCTGGTTGCCTATGTGGCTTATTCCCTGGAAGTCCCTTTGTATCATATCTTTTATCATGTCCAGTGTCTTACTGACTGCTTTGAGTAGTCCTTGGGTTTGCTTGAACCCTCTGGGTAGACTGTTCTCAGTGGACTTTATCAAATTCTGTGTTTGATCGATAAGGCTGAGTAGCTTCTCCTCTGTCTGGTTGAGGCCGGGTGACCCGGTCCAGGCTTCCTGTATTGCCTGCCTGTAGAGATCGGATATCTCCTTTATGTTGCTGGATATTTTCTCGAGGTTGCTCTTCACCTGTGGGGGGAGAGCTGTGTTGTTCTCTATGTCGCTTATTACACTGGCGGCCCTGTTTAGCTTGAAGGCTATCATTGAGAATCTCAGTCCGCTCTTCTCGAGCATTCCTGCCCTGTGCTGGAAGTGCTGGATGACCATTCCCTGCATTACTTCATAGCTGTGAAGCATCTTGAAAGCCGCGACTGTAGCCCATAGCTGTGTGCAGTTGACCGTGTTGTTAATCTCCTTTATAGTGTTGAGGAGCACCTGGTTCTCCATTGCGAGCTTTTCTTCGACGTGGCCTAGTCCCATGGCGGCCCTGTGGAACCCTTTGCTTTCAAGTTCGTGCTTCTTCATTGCCAGGCTCTGTATCTTCATGTTGGCGTGCATAAGCTTTGCTTGAAGCTCCTTCATTATGACGTGCTTGTACCTGCAAGCTGTTAGTGAGTCGATTATGCCGCGGGCCTTACCTATGTCCATCCTGGCTGTGCCGAGATATTTAGCCGCTTCCGCGGCGATTTCTCTTGTGCAGTTATTCTTTGACTGGTTCAGCACTGCGGCGGCCGCTGTTATATTACCTTTCGCCTCCCTCAGGTAGTGTAGGGCCTGTGAGAGTGACTCGTTATACACTCCTTTGGTTATATTGTTGATTCTATAGACTAGCTGTGTCAGCTTGTCCACTGTTATGTTTAGCCCGATAACTGCGCTGTAGAGGCCTCTGCAGGGATGTACTGTTTGGTTTGAGAGCTGCATGAATGCCTGTGCTACAAGTATATCTGCTAGTGTCGAATTGGTGTCCCTGACTTTCGCGGCCTCCTCCAGGAGGTCCACTACGCTTGCCGGGGCGTTGATCCTGCCTTGGTTTATAAGCTGTAACAGTAGCTGCTCCGGGTACACCTTGCCTGCCTGCTGTGCTCCGGTGTTAGTTACTACTGGTGAGAGAGAGCTGGCTAGAGGTGCTATCAGGGCGACTATCAGTAGGGCAGCCGCGATTTTGAGGCTTAGACTGTACCTCATGTTTCATCACCTTCTTGTGCTTGTCTGTCTTCCTCTTTTGTTGTTCGTTTTAGATAAGGGTAGTACTGGAACGATGAGGGTTCCAGTGTTCCAGGGACAGGTGGAACGCTGATTGCTAGGTTTCTTCTAGGACTCTTCTACCCTTGTCCGTCAGTGAAAGATCTACTTTGCCTATCCCTTTACTAGTCTCTATTAGCCCTAGGTCTTCGAGTTTCTTTATCCTCCTCCACACGACAGACTTGCTCAGACCGCTCTCCCGTGCGAGGCTGGAAATATTGTGTCCCCCTCGGCTTATCAGTTTTAGTAGTAGGAGATCCCTATCGTCTAGCTGTGAGTCAATAAGCGTTGGCTCGGCTGGACCTGGTTCCTGGGGCGTCTTGTTTTTGTATAAGTAGTAGGCGAGACCTATGATGACTAGTATAGCTACAAGTATGGCGTAGTAGAGGTTGCTACCTCCTTTGCTGGGGCTTGTCTTAGGGGAGGCTAACGTTGTTGTGCTGGTGGTGCTGGATTCCTGGTTCGTAGTGGTTTTAGTTACAGGTGTTGTTGTAGATGATCCTATGGTTGTAGTAGTTTGAGGGGGTGCGGTCTGGGTTGCTGTGGTCTGGGCTGGAGGCTGGCTTGTTGTAGTGGTTGACGTGGCCTGTGTTTGGCTTGTTGTTGTCTGACCTGGGGGTGTTGTGACTGTTCCGCCTGTTGGAACATTGTAATAGACTGTGTATATCCCTGGTGTCCTGTAGACTAGTGTTATCCTAGTGTAGTTGGCGTATATGGAGGGTGAGTCG
>JALUZI010000146.1 GCA_027012045.1 Desulfurococcales archaeon | reverse complement strand
TCACCATAGTTTGGGTTTTCGGGTTACCCTATTTGACAGGGTTTATTATTTAAGTGTTTCCATTTGTATATTTAGAAACATGAGGATATAGAGGGAAAACCCGGTGTTTGACGGGTAAAAGAATCCTATATATCCTTGTAAGCTTATTGTACTACACCGGTGTTACCAGCATTGGATAGGCCGATAATTCTGGCAACAGACTTCGGTTACAAGGATCCATATGTTGGTGTAATGAAACTGGTTATAGAATCAATTGCACCTGGAGCCCGGGTTATAGATCTCACACATGGAATACCGTCATTTGATGTTACAGCGGGTGCATACGTGCTCTACACCAGCTACCACTACCTTCCAAGGGGTTCAGTAGTAACTATAGTTGTTGACCCAGGCGTAGGTTCTTCCAGGAAAGCAGTAGTAGCGGAAGGGTGCAATAGATACTTTATCGGCCCCGATAACGGGGTTCTGTACCCGGTCCTAGAAGCTTGTGGAGACCCGTTGATTGGTGTTATAGACACTGCCAAAATAACGAGTATTCTGGGGAGTAAGGTTGAATGGGCTAATAGGGGGATATCCAAGACTTTCCATGGAAGAGACGTCTTTGCGCCGGCGGCAGCATTGATATCCCAGGGCTATAGAATGGAAGAACTTGTAGGCACAACCATAGAGTTAAATGATGTTGTTCATTTATCCCTGATAGATGTGTCCCTGAATGAAAGATCCTTCTGTGCAAAGCCTATATACACGGATAAGTTTGGGAACGTTGTCCTTAGCAGTATGTTCGCCTCGTTCGAGGAGTTCATAGACGGCCGTGGAGACCGTGTGGAGATAGTTGTTGATGGAAGAAGGAGGTTCCCCAGTAGGGTCGGGGAGAAATTCTCTGATGTAAAACCGGGAGAGTTACTTGTCTACTCTAACAGTTCGGGCTTCCTAGAAATAGCTGTTAATAGAGGATCGGCAGAGAAGGTTCTCGGGAAACCCTCGAGTATTTGCATAGAGATTACTTAACACACTCTACTTTACATCCTTTTATAACATGTGCTATAGCCTTGTATGAATTGAACGGCACTATAACCCAGTTCTCAAGGGGGTTAGACACTATCCCGTTGAGGGGGTTCACAGGAGGCTCCGGCAGGTTGGGCGGCTTGTTTTTCCCATAGTATTTCAAGAAGGTTTTGTATCCCTTCTTCTTTTTTATCCACCAGTAAGTCCCGTAGTATTCGTAGATTGTTCTGGTTCCGTCTTTCCTTGTATAGTAGACTTTATGCACGGGTTTTAGGTAGAACCCGCTGTCCCTTATCCGTGTGTTGTAAGCGTATAGCGAGACTCTATACTCTTCCAGTAGTCTTGAGAAAACCTTATTGCAACCATAGATTTTTAGTTTAGGGCAGTGGCGTTCGGTCGGCTCTTCCAATTCATCCCCCTCACTAGGGTCCTATCGTCGCAGGCTGCCTCATCACGCCTCTCTACTATTTTGCCGGGGAAATTATTTTAGTTTACCCCGGACATGGCGAATGCCTATTATTTTAGATACCTTCATTAGAAATATACTATTTGAGGGACATGAAAACATGGAACACATAAAGATTCCAGTCAGCAAAGAAACCCTTTCCGTTCTCCAAGGTTTAGCTTCAAAGAAAGGAATTACACTGGAGGAGCTTGCGGCTGAGTTATTCCGGGGTGTTACTAATTACCTGGAAGAAATAGATAGCTATGCTTCGGAGAACAACGTGGAGTATGAGACCGCTGTCTCAGAGCTATTAGACTACGGCGTAATCCTGTGGGATGAAGTAGTGTCTATGATACTCGACATTTTACATATTGACAGGCAGGTTGTAATAGATGATCTCATGTTCGACCACATCGACTCTAGTATAATACTGGTGCTATCTAAGACCGAAGGGAGCGAGGGACTTATAGACGAGGTGACCGTCGATCTTAGTTGCGAGGGGGTCTCTCTTTACGCTATACATTACCTGAGGGATGGTGAGGGATGGAAGCTTAGGAGCAGCCTTCCGGAGGGCATAGAGCCTGTATTCGATAAGGACGAGAAAGCTGTTATACTAAAGACTAGGGCCAGAGTGCTCGAGGAGCTTCCTACCTTTGAGACTCTCGAGAATGTGATGCGGGACATAGTAACTGTAAATAACAATGGAAATGAAGGTTAGAACGGTCTATGGGAACCTCGTTCCTCCCATAACCCTATTGCCTCCCTCCTCTTTATGCCTCTCATAACCGTGTCAAGGTGCCTGTAAACCGTCCCATGCTGCCTTCCCTCTGCCAGCATTTCAATTGCTTTCTTGGCCGCCATTGCACGTTCATACGAGCCTATTATAGCAACGTGATACTTCCCTACAACGATCTTTGTCCCAGTCATCTCCTCAAGGGTACGTCTTGCCCTGCCTTTCTCCCCTATAATTCTGCCCTTGATCCTCTTGAGGGTATTCTGGTTATCTCCTAGAAGGTTTTTCAAGTCAATAACGACCAGAACATTATCCTCGTCGAGGAGGGAGAAAGCCTCTTCCGGTGTAAAGCCCAGCCCGATAGCCTTGACTATATCAGCGGCTTTCATAACGTTTATAGGAGGAACACCGGGAGCCTCTGGCTCTATAATAACCATAGAGTTCTCGGAGTCGATTGTAAGTAGTGTACCTGTTTTACTCATTATTTCATTCTTCGTTGTACCTTCTTTACCGATTATAACCGGTAACCTTTCAAGAGGTACTTTGACATGCATCCTATTGGCGACACGCATATCTCCTTGCAACACTGTTCACCTAGTTAATCTCTAAACAGCACTCCGGGACTTATGAGTATTCCCTAATAGTCGACTAGATACATGAGGAGATACGGCTAATAAACTCGTTATCTAATAGCTCGGGACCCAGGATTCCTGTGAAAAAATCGTTTATATTCATTATATCTCTCTCGAGGAATTCCCTAGCAAGCGGATGGTCGAGCGTCACTGCTTGGCTTACATCAATAATATAGACTTGCCCCGAATAATACATTATGTTAAACTCGGATAGATCGGCGTGCACGAGCCCTGCTTTACATACAATCAATTCCAGATTATCTAAAGTTTGCCTATATAATTCCCGGGCCAGATCCAGGTTCTCCTTTAAGTACATAGTGATCTCCTTTAGGAGAGGTGCACGCCGCCCGTTCTCTCCTATAAAATCCATGACAATAACGTTTCCCTTGAACCCGTAGGGCCGGGGCACGTTTACACCGGCGTTATAGAGCCGTTTAAGGTTACGGAACTCCTTCCGGGTCCACTCATAGATAAGCTTCCTGAAATCGCCTTTTGGAATTCTTTCGAACCTAGGGTCTCCAATGATGTATTTGATTATTCCTTTCCTGAATTCCGCTGTAGCTGTTAAATATATCTTTACAGCTACGTCTTCCCCCTCGGGGGTTTTACCCCAGTAAACCCGTGCTTCTTTACCACTACTGACGACCCCGTATAGTTTGTCGAGTATCCTTTTGCGGTAGAGATAGAAGAGGTGTTGCTCGGTAAATATGTCAAAGACTTCCTCGACTGTTTCAAGTAGATCGCTATCTTTAAGCCGCCGCTCTTTCTCTCTCCTCAGCCACCTTGATCTACCTATTAGAAGCCCACCTCTTCGAGGAACTCCTCGCTCAGGTATCCCTCGTTTATGAGTTTTTTGATCTCATCCCTCCAGTATTTGTAGACGATATCGCCTTTATCGCTGTCTTCGGACCAGGGGGCTACGAGGAGGACGTCTTTCTCCCTTATCCAAACCCTTCTCCTCATCTTGCCCGGTATCCTTGCTTTTAGGGTTTTGCCGTTGGTGCATAAAACTTCGATGAAGCTTCCTCCAAGTATTTTCTGTGCTATACAGATAAGTGTCTCGTCGTCTGGGTATGGAGTCTCGCCTCTCTTACCTCTCTGCCTTCCTTTTCCTTTGGCCATAGTACTTCCACCTCTTTACGCAATACTAGGATATAATGTAAATTGCCTTTCCAGTTAAATATACAATATACTCGTCTCCCTCCCTTAGCTCCCTATTGGTCAGGTTGACTACCCTCTCGGGTGGATACTCTATTGTATTAGCATAACCGCTCTCAACATCTAGGAAAATAACGTTTGACCTATCTTTAGAGGCCAGCATGACCCTTCTCGTCTTATCGGTTGGAGTATACTCGGTTATCCTATGGGACCAGAACTGATCCGCGTTCAAACTTGACTCCTTTCCGGTTTCCAGGTTGACTAGCCGTATCCTAGTACCCGTGATATCGGCCACATAGCTAGGCTCCCCGTCAACATTGAGTATATCTCCGTTCTTGACTGATGCGATGCGGAGAGATATTGTTAGGTGGCCGAGTCTCCTGCCGTCGTTCCTTCTTCCGGAGAGACTGTATGTTTCTATTTTCTTACCCAGGAACTTTCCGGATATTTTTGACGCGATTATCCTCGCGGAGGTGGCATCGGTCACCAGTAGATCTAGGCCCTCGCGTTTGTCGATTATGTCTACAATCTGCTCTTTAAGTTTCAATGGGAAGGTGTCTAGGTAGTCGAGGACTATATCCCTATCCCGCTCAGATAGTTTCCCGCCTATACCCCTTATCTGGACAAGGGCCTCGTGGTAACCTACCTTTCTCCTAATACACTTCGGACATAAGCCTGCCGACACTCTCACTTTTACAATGTATTCCTTCTGTGCAACCACTCCCTCCATGCTCTCTCCTTCGATTAGAACTTTGAACTCGTATTCTCCATAGGTGTTTATGGGGGCACTAGATTTCAGGTCTTTTATAGAGACAAACCGGATTCCAGTTACTGGCTTTATCTTGGAGAGTAGAGCCGTGTAGACTGCTTCGTACACTGCTTCCTCCAAGCTGGTGGGGTTGGAGTATATCCATTGCTTTCCTATTCTGTATGCTCCGCAGGAGTTACATATCGTTATATGTATGAAGTCCGGGACGTGGGCTAACCCGTATTTTTCTAGAAAACAATCCCTGCATAGGTTGCCTATGAATGGAAGATCATCCGACTTCTTTCTACCGCATACTGGGCATATAATTCCACTATCAGTACTTGAACTTGTATATTTGGACATGAGGCACCCCTTCTACTCTCAGCACAGAGTCCTCAGTGACTAATCCGAGCTCTTTAGCTAATGAAACACTGTTCTCTCCAGCCAAAACAACTATGTCGTAGGCGAGAATCAGGCTCGCTATGTGGTTCCGATCCCCAACTAGGTCCTCGTAGAGTTCCTTGTTGATCTTTAGCGTAATATCGTTCTCGGTGAAAGACCTCCCTATCAGGCCGTAATCAGCGACAGCTAGCATGGGCGGGTGACCCGCCATCCTATGTATCTTGTAGTGAAAAAGTTCTCGGTTCTCGTCCAAACCGGTTCTACCCTCATATGATCGATTCATATAGGCTTGACAGGCTGCTCTGCACCGCAGGCCTCGCAGACGAGTATCCAGGTCTTACCCTTCTTGATAAGGACCGTGTCAGGTCTTCCGCAGGTAGGGCATATCACATATGACTTTACAAACTTCTCCAGTAGGAGGTTCAGGCTTTTACTGGAAACCCTAATGTTAACCTTAAGGATACCGCTTTCAGGGTCATAGTTACCGGCGGTTGCTAGTTCTTTCAGGAAGTACCTGGATAGAATTTCCGGGTTCCTCCTAAGCTTATCAGATATTTCCCTGAAGTTCCTGATTATCGTCTGGCTACCCATATGTATAACTTCAACCTTAGGCATCTCGAATCTCTCATGCCCATGCTTCTTTGCAGGGACCTTGGAGTAGAGCCTATTAAGTAGCGCATCATAATTCTCTACTAGCTCGTCTCCCAACCAGATCACCTAGTAGAACGTGTTAATAGCCGAGGCTTAATAACTCCTAGGTGTATCCTGGATGAATACGGTGTGGCATGAAGGTATATATTGAGACTTACGGGTGTGCACTCAACATACATGATAGCCTGGTAATGGAAGGACTCATAAGTAGCAGGGGCCATGAAATAGTCGAGAACGAGGATGAGGCGGACGCTATAATTGTCAACACTTGCGCCGTTAGACTCGACACTGAGAGAAGGATTGAAAAAAGGCTCAGAAACCTATACAAGCTCCATAGTGACAAGAAGATAATAGTCGCTGGATGCCTCGCCAAGGCCAGGCCTTACCTCGTAGCTAAGGCTGTTCCAACCGCAAGCTTGGTTTCCCCCCAGAATATACACTTGATCACCAGCGTCTTGGAATCCCCCGGTAGAATGATCCTGCTAAACGGTGATAAGAGGAGGGAGTACCTACCATCAATCACTAATAGCCGGACTATTGCAACGATAGCCGTGAGTGAGGGGTGCTTGTCAAACTGCAGTTTCTGCATAACAAAGATAGCTAGGAGAAAGGTGTCTAGTTATCCTATTAAGAGTATTGTTGAAACCATTCGTTCTTTACTAAGCAAGGGAGCAAGGGAAATCAGGTTAACAGCACAGGACATGGGTGTTTATGGATATGATATTTATGGGAGGAAGGCACTACCGGATCTCATCACTTCTATACTAGATAAAGTGGAAGGCGAGTATAAAATCAGGATAGGGATGATATCGCCCCAGCACTTCATAGACATGTTCGACGATATCATAGAATTATACAAGGATCCTAGGATATACAGGTTCTTCCACCTACCAGTTCAGTCCGGTAGCGATAAAGTGCTCAGAATAATGAATAGGGAATATAGTGTCGAGGAGTATGTTAGGCTAATCAAAGATATCAGGTCGAAAATACCCGATGCATACATTGCAACAGACATCATCGTAGGGCATCCCGGAGAGTCCTGGGAGGATTTCATGGATACTATTCGCCTGGTGGAGGAATTAGAGTTTGATAAGATCCATATAGCCAGATACACGTATAGGCCAAGGACGCTGTCTGGCAAGCTACCTCAGGTACCTGACCCCGAGAAAAAGAGGAGAAGCACAATACTATCCACAGTAGCTGAGGAAATAGGGTTAAGGAAAAACGCTAGTTATGCCGGTAAAACTGTTACCGGGATAGTGCTGGACGAAGGATTTAAGAGGAAGTCTCTAATAGCGAGAACTGGCAACTATACACCTGTAATTATACCCTTAAAGTACAGGGGGTTGCTTGGAAAGACTGTCCCCATTAAAATAACAGATTACACATTCTTTGATCTCAGGGGGCATCCTATTGTTTAACCCGTTCATTTGTTCTGGGTTATTCTTGGAGCCGCTGGTCCACCCGAAACCGGGGGGCGTCACTAGGGTTTACATGCATGCGGATAAGTCTGTATATAATTTCGTAGTGAACAACCTAGTCTTTTGCTCTATGATACCCAAATACGCTAGTAAAATCATAGGTGGAGACTGTATTCTGGGAAAAGTGTATAGGTTCACTGTCAAGCTCCTTGGGAGATACGGGTTACGGACCAATACTTCAATGGGTTCCTGGGTCCTCCATATCCCATTAATCGTGTCTCTCGCAGACATGGGAGACGATGTTCCAGTAGAAGAGCTGGTAAAACGTGGAGTCAAC
>JALUZI010000145.1 GCA_027012045.1 Desulfurococcales archaeon | reverse complement strand
GTCTTAACAACCACGGTGTCCCCTGAGTAGAGTATTGTCGATCCCTTGCTTGGCAACACTTCTATTATGCCATCCCTTCTCTCCACAGCGTAAACCGCCGGCTCTCCCGGCAGTCCGCCATGGAGCCCCCAAGGCCGGGTCTTCACTCTCTCACCTGTAACTGTGAGCCTTACACCGTCCTCCATGACCGTGAAGGCCCGTATGACACCGTTGCCTCCCCTATACATCCCGGGGCCTCCGCTACCGGGTCTTATACTGTATTCTTTGAAGAGGATGGGGTACTCCCTCTCCAGTAGCTCTATGGGTGTGTTGAGCGTGTTGGTCATATTGGTCTGCACAGCGTCTACACCGTCGCAGCACGGCCTGCCGCCGCTGCCGCAGGCGATTGTCTCGTAGAAAGCCCACTGCCTCCCCCCGGTGTTGCCGCCTATCGCTATGTTGCTCATTGTCCCGCAGCTGGCCGCTGGGACCTTGTCTGGGAGGGCTTTAGAGAGGGCCCTGTATACTGTGTCCGCTATTCTCTGGCTCGTCTCTACGTTTCCCCCGCTGACCGGCGCTGGCTTGACGGGGTTGACTAGTGTTCCCTGGGGTGCATGGATTTTCACCACGTTCAGGAATCCCTGGTTCATCGGCATGACGGGGTCTAGGATTGTTTTTAACGCGAAGCTGGTGGATGATACTGTGACGCCGTATACGGCGTTGATAGGGTACTTGACCTGGCTGTGTGTCCCGGTGTAATCGACGGTTAACTTGTCCCCCTGGAACTCGAGTTTGACTGTGATGTTAACAAGCTTATCCCCCGCCTCCATATAGTCCATTGCTTCAAAAGAGCCTTCCACCCTAAGGCCCTCGAGGACGCTCCTCGTGTACCTCTCCGTGTAGCCTAGGATTTCACTCCAAGCCTCCACCAGTGTGTCTCCACCGTACTTTTGGGCTAGCTCTATTATCCTCCTCTCACCAACGTTCAACGCTGCTATCTGGGCCTTGAGGTCACCTCGGAAGTACTCGGGTGTACGGACGTTCGCCTCGATCAGCCTGAGCAGGTCGCGGTTCAGTTCTCCCCGCCTCATTATTTTAACCGGGGGGATGACGGTGCCCTCCTGTATGAGTTCTTCTACTCCGCCGCCGATGCTCCCCGGGACCGAGCCGCCTACATCGACGTGGTGCGCCTTGTTAGCCACTATCGCGATCATTCTCCCCTGGTAGTAGACGGGCTTCAGTACTAGTAGGTCGTTCAGATGGGTCCCTGCTATATAGGGGTCGTTCACGAGGATAATATCGCCAGGGTCGAGGGGTATATTGTTCTCCTCGAGATAGGTGAACGTGTTCTTCACTCCCACACTCATACTTCCTAGGTGTACAGGTATATGCTCAGCCTGTGCTACCAGGTCGCCCCTAGTGTCTAGGACGGCGCAGCTATGGTCCAGCCTATCCTTGATGTTCGGGCTGTAAGCCGTGTTCCTTAACACTACCCCCATTTCCTCGCTCGCATAGATAGCCGCGTTCTTTATCACTTCAACAGTAACCTTGTCCACCACGCCTCTTCACCCCAGTGTGATTATTATCGAGCCAGCACTATCCATTGCCCCCGCCGACCCTGGGGGGAGTACTATGGTAGAGTCCGGCGCCTCTATTATCGAGGGACCCTCCACGGTGTCACCCGGGCCCAGGCTCGCTATCCGGTAGACACTCGCCTCGACCCAGCCTTCCTCGAAGTAAACCCTCCTCGCACCCACAGGCTTCCCGGATCTGCCAGTGGTTCTTCTCTCCGCTTCCAGCTTGGGCTTCTCGACGATGCCAACCGCGTCTACCCTGGCTACAACTATCTCCACTGGCTCATCCCTGCTTGAGAAACCGTATCTTGCCTCGTGGATCTCGTGGAACGCCTCTACTGTACTCTTCACTGTTCCCCGGTAGGGTACTTGGAGCGTGTAGCCCTCACCCCAATACTTGGCCTCCACGTAGCGCCGCATAACCCTTTTATCCACAGGCACCCCTTCTCCCTCAAGTATCCTGTTAGCCTCAGCCTCCATTTCCTCGAACAGCGTCTCCAGGTAGCTGTCCTCGACCTCCCCCGCCCTCCTCACAACAGGCCTGGTAAGGCTGTGCCTGTAATCAGTGACGAGGAGCCCGAGAGCGCTGAACACCCCGGGTAGCGGGGGTATGATGACTCTGGGCACTCCGAGGTCCCTCGCTATTTCAACAGCGTGCAACGGCCCCGCTCCCCCGAAAGCGTACATGGTGAACTCCCGAGGGTCATGCCCCTTCTCAACGCTCACGAGCCGTAGCGCTTTGCTCATAACGGTGTTCGATATCTTAACTATGCTCCACGCCACCTCCACCACTGTTAAACCGAGCCTGCGGGCTATCCTCTCCAACGCCTTCTCAGCCAGGTCCCTCCTCAAACGGAGGCCTCCCCCCGCTATCTCCTCTGGGAGCCTGCCCAGGACCAGGTTCGCATCCGTTATAGTAGGCTCAGACCCCCCTAGCCCGTAGCAGGCGGGGCCCGGGTCGGATCCCGCGCTAACCGGGCCCACTCGGAGGCCTCCCCCGGGATCCACCCATGCTATCGTGCCGCCTCCGGCGCTCACCTCCGCGAGGTCTATGTAGGGGTATCTTACAGGGTAACCGCTCCCTCTCACCTGCCGGCCCATATGGACTTCCCCGCCTATCTCATACATAGTGGTGACCTCGGGCTCGTGGTCTATTATCGAGGAAGCCTTAGCGGTTGTGCCCCCCATGTCGAAGCCGAGGGCTTTACTGGCCCTGTGGATCCTGCTGAAGTAAGCCACTGCTATAGCCCCCGCGCTGGGACCGCTCTCCACGAACGCTGCAGGTGTCCTCGAAGCTGCCTCTGGGCCTGTTACTCCGCCATTACTCTGCATTAGTAGGAGCCTGCCCTTGAACCCCCGGTTCGACAGGCTGGTCCTAAGCTCTTCTATATACGCTCCGAGGAGGGGTTTGAGGAGGGCGTTCACTAGAGTGGTGCTCGTCCTCTCGTACTCCATGGGCTGCGGGTCTACCTCGCTGCTCAGGACGACCACGCTGCCCGGGCAAGTCCTCGTTATTACTTCCTTTACCCGCCTTTCATGGCTGTCGTTGGCGTAGCTGTGTAGGAGGGATACAGCGTATACCTTCACGCCTTTATTGCAGAGCTCCCCGGTTTTCCTCGCTACCTCATCCTCGTCCAGGGGCTCTAACTCCTCTCCGAGATGGTTCATCCTGCCGGTAATGCCTATCCTAAGGTTCCGGGGGACCAGGGGTTTGGGCTTAGTGTAGTATGGGTTGTATAGGCTGGGCCTGTTCTGCCGGGCTATCTCTATGACGTCTATGAATCCCCGGTTCGTTATCAGCGCGGTCAACGGCGGCTTCAGGCTCGTCTGGCCTAGGAACATGTTCGTCCCAAGTGTTGTTGCGTGGACTAGAACGGACACGTTCTCTATGCCCTCGCCCTTCAAGCCTTCCTCCACAGCGTTCATAACTCCCTCGACAGGGTTCCTGGGCGTGGTGAGTGTTTTGAGGTGCCATATGCGCCCGGTTTCCTCGTTGAATGCTACGAAGTCTGTGAAGGTGCCTCCTACGTCTACTCCAACCCGGATCAAAACTGTTTCCCACCTTTAGGCCTCTGGTTTATTACGTAACATAATTATATATAAATTAGTGTTGTATAATATTGTTACATAATAAGCCTTACCCTATTCAACCAGAACAAAAAGCGTTCTCAGGTGAAGTAACCATGGGTGAGAAGGGAGAACAGGGTCTCCGGGTCATAAAGAACATTCACGGATGGCTTGCCCTAATACTCTTCCTAATATACATCCTCCTCGACTACCTGCTGTTCTTCTCGAAAACACTGAACAGCCCGGCTCCAACAGTTGACGGCCTCAGCAGAGCATTCGCCTACAGCCTAGCCGTATGGGTGTACGGTATGATAGTGATAATCTACGCCGCAGTCAAGGCGTGGAAGTAAACCCTGTTGGAGGTGATTACCCGTGGAGGCGTGGGAGTGGGTTACATCCATAATAATCGTATACTCCCTCATCGTCGTCGGACTCGGATACCTGGCCTGGAGAAGGTTCAGGCACACAGTCGAGGACTTCTTCCTCCTCAGCCGTAGAGTAGGGTTCATAGTGCTGTTCCTGACACTGGCAGCCACGTACCACAGCGCCTTCGCCTTCCTGACGAGTGTAGCCGTGTTCAGCAAGTCAGGTATAAGCTTCTGGGTCGCTGCGAGCATATGGACCCCTCTGGCTGCGGTGTCGGGATACGTCCTGGGAAGGAGGTTCCACTTAATAGGGAAGGCCAGGGGTCACATAACCCCAGCGGACCTCCTCGCGGACTTCTATGAGAGCGAGGCCCTCAGGATAATAACAGCACTATTGATGGCCACGTTCGTCATAGCCTACATGGTAGTGCAGAGCCTAGGCCTAGGCATTGTCCTTAGCGTCGGAAGCGGTGGGCATATATCGCTGGCCTGGGCGAGCTTCTTCTTCCTACTAGTAACAATATTCTACCTTGTAGTAGGGGGTAACAGGGCCGCGTTCTGGACAGACGCGCTGCAGGGCGTGTGGATGTATATAGGTGTCTGGGCGGCAGGGCTGTTCATAGTATACAAGTTCTTCCCGGGAGGAGTAAGCGAGCTCATGCACGATGTGAGAGCTGTCAACCCTAAGCTACTAACCATGAACTGGCCCATAGAGCTGGCCACAAGCTTCATCATAGTATACAGCGTCGGAGTAATACTGCTACCCCACATGTGGCTCAGGTACTACTCGGCCAGGGACAAGACAACCCTGAGGCTAAGCACGGCCGGCATGGCGTTGTACGTGAGCAGCTACTACATACCCGCAGCACTAATAGGACTCGCAGCCGCGGTGTTCAACGCTCACGGGCTAGTGGTGAACGGCCACCAGATCCTCGAGCCGGGGTACATAGGAAAGCTGGTCTCTACCTACGGTAGCAGGGACGCGGTAATGGCATACATGATCTACACGTTAACCCCAGCAGTGTTCGCCGGGTTCCTACTAGCCGGAGCGGCGAGCGCCGCGATGAGCACCCTAGACAGCCTGCTCGGAGCAACAAGCATGATACTTACAAGGGACATATGGCAGAGGTACGTACGCCCCAAGGCCAGTGAGTGGGAGCTAATCCAGGTGGGTAGGCTGTGGATAATAATATGGGGCCTAATAGCATGGTACTTCACTATACAGAAGCCGGGGCTAATATTCGACCTGGTAGCTCTAAGCGCTAGCGGCGGACTCCAATTCCTCATACCGGTGCTCAGAGCGGTATTCCCGACTAGGACCGAGTGGATAACCAAGCAGGGAGCAATATGGGGCGTGCTCGCCGGAATAACAGTCAACGTCCTATTATGCAACAAGTTCCCGTTCCACAGCGCCCTAGGGCTACCAGCCTACCACGCGGCCATAGCAGGAGTCATAGGCTTAATAGTTAACGCGATAGTGGCACTGGTGATAAGCCCGTTCACAAAGCCTGTTAGCAGGGAGAAACTAGAACTCTACAGGGAGATCCTAGCGAGCGAGGAGTGACCCGGCGCAAAAATAGGGTTAGGCGGGGGGAGTGGGGGGAGGAGCCACGGGCTTGTAGTGAACCCTCCTCCCCTCCCGTTTTTTCTCCACGACACCTTTCTCCGTCAGCCTCTTCAGTATGTCGTAGAGCTTGTGTTTGCTTAGCCCGGTCTTCTCTATTAGGTCTGAAGGGCTTGTCACCCCTTGGAGTATGAGTGAGAGCACGAGGTCCTCGAGCTCCTCCTGCGGCTCCTCCCCTCCTACCGGTTCACCGGAGGCTTCATCTTCTTCCTCGAGCTGCTCTTCTAGCTGTTGTTTTATGTATTCTATTTCCTCGATGACTGTTGAGACGGCCCGCCTCGTCGAGAGGAGTTCTCCCTCAAGCTTGGAGACTTTCTCCTCTAGGCTCCTAATCCTGTCTCTTAGGGTGTTGTTCTCCTTTTTGAGTTCATCTACTTCCCCTAGGAGTCTCTGGTAGTCGCTCTTGTCGAATCCTAGGATTAGTTTTAGTAGTCCCAAACTCACCACTATGTATATTTTGTCTTTGCGGTGTTATAGTGGTGTCTCATGGTATGACCCGGGTATATGTATGGCTTATACCTGGTTAGAGGACGGTGGTGGGGCCGCGGGGATTTGAACCCCGGACCACCAGCGCTCCGGTACGCCCCGCATCACGGGGGATCTACCCCCAGGCTGGCATCCTAGCCAGGCTAGACGACGGCCCCTCCAGGCTTCCCCGTGCAAACAAGAAATGTTAGACGCCAGTGTTTTAAAGGGTTACCCCACTCCGGTGTTTAATCTTTTATTCCACGTCATAGAATAATATTACTAATCTAGTAGACACATAGTGTCCAGGCGGTCCTAGCCGCCTAATCCTACACATTACTTGCGTGGTGGATAATATGTCCCTGCCGGAGAAGGTACCCTTCAGACCGGGTTACGAGCTAACTATAAACAGGATATACAACCGTATGATAAGCCAGTTCCCCGACAGCGAGATAGTTTACAGGGACAAGGTCAGGTACACATACAGGGAGTTCGGCGAGAGGGTAGAAAAGCTGGCAGCCGCCCTAGACGCTCTAGGCGTCAAAAAGCTCGACAGGGTCGCGACCCTGGACTGGAACACCCACTGGCACTACGAGCTATACATGGCTGTCCCGATGATGGGCTCGGTCATTCACCCGGTGAACATTAGGCTCGCCCCCAAGGAGATCGCTTACGTCATGAACCACGCGGAGGACAAGGTCGTCGTGGTCCACACCGACTTCACGAAGCTGGTGCAGCTCCTCGGGGATGAGTTGAAGACAGTGCAGCAATACATATTCGTCGGAGAAGACGGCCACCCCGATAGTATAGCCGGTAAACCCGCGTTGAACTACGAGGACATGCTCAAAATGTACGGCGGCAAATACGAGTGGCCCGAGATAGACGAGAACCAGGTAGCCGGAATGGGCTACACCAGCGGCACCACGGGGCTTCCGAAAGGAGTATACCACACCCACAGGCAGCAGGTCATCCATGCACTGATGGGGCTCCTCCACATAACGAGCGCTCCCAGAGTAAGCCTGAACAGGGAGGACGTGTTCATGCACATAGTGCCAATGTTCCACGTGTGGAGCTGGGGTCTACCATACGCTGTACCCATGATAGGCTTGAAACAAGTGTTCCCCGGGAAGCTTGATCCGATAACAATGCTGGAGCTCATAACCAAGGAGAAAGTAACCTACGCAGCCGGAGTACCCACAATCCTATACATGCTCCTGACAGCACCAGGCTCAGAGAAATACGACCTCACAGGATTCAAGTTCGTAGTAGGAGGAAGCGCCCTCCCCAAGGGACTAGCAAAGCTAGCCCTAGCCCGTGGAATAGACGTGATCTCAGGCTACGGCATGACCGAGACCGCTCCAATACTGACAATAGTACAGCTACCCGGCAAGAAGCTACCGCCCGAGGAGGAGCTCGAGCTCAGGACGAGGACAGGCGTACCCATACCCCTCGTAGACCTC
>JALUZI010000144.1 GCA_027012045.1 Desulfurococcales archaeon | reverse complement strand
CTCCCTCACAGTCGGGGAGAGGAGGATCAGGGAGCTCGCCGTGAAGTACGGGCCAAGACAACTACTAGAGGCCTGGAGCGTCATCCTCGACTATAGCGAGAGGTATGCTAGGTCCAGGATAAGGAGCCTCGGGGTAGAGGGGTCCTGGACGAGTGAAGACTACCTAGAGCTCGACGGCGGGGAGGCCAGGATCAGGGCGGAGCTAACCGTGAAGGACGGCAATGTAACAGTTGACTACACGGGGTCAAGCCCCCAGGTAGACGAGCCCTTGAACGCTGTCTACGGGGTCACCGTGGCCGCGACCGTCTTCGCCCTAAAAGCCGTAGTAGACCCGGACATGCCCGTGAACCAGGGCTTCTTCAGGGCCGTCCGCATAGTAGCCCCAGAGGGTAGCATCGTGAATCCCCGGCGCGGAGCACCGGTCAGCGGGGGAAACGTTGAGACGAGCCAGAGGATCGCCGACGTAGTATTCAGGGCGCTAGCCCAAGCCCTCCCCGGGAGGGTCCCCGCCGCCAGCTGTGGAACAATGACCAACGTAATGATCGGTGGCGGGGGACCCTCGGAGCCGTGGGCCTTCTACGAAACCATAGGGTGCGGGCAGGGAGCTAGGCCCGGGAAGGATGGGATGGACGGGGTGCAGACAAACATGACTAACACTCTTAACACCCCTATAGAGAGGCTCGAGGCAGAGTACCCAATACTATTCCGCCGCTACGGCCTCCGCCCCGACAGCGAGGGCCCCGGAGAGTACAGGGGAGGCCTCGGGATAACGAGGGCCTTCACCCTGACCAGGGGGAGGGCAACCCTCACAATAATGGCGGAGAGGTGTAGGAGGAGGCCCTGGGGCCTCCAGGGAGGACTGCCAGGAGAGCCCAGCCACCACTACATCGTGAGGAGGGATGGTAGTGTTGAAACGCTACCGTGCAAGGCGACGGTTACCATAGAGGAGGGCGACACTGTCTACATCAACACTCCGGGCGGCGGAGGCCTCGGAGACCCCTGCAAGAGGGACCCCCAGCTAGTCGAGAGGGACCTGGAAGAGGGTAAGATCACGAGGGAGAGGGCCAGAGTCAACTACTGCTACACCAGCGGGGAGGGAGCTCCCTCCTAGCCCAGCCCAGAACCCTCGAATAATACCGGGGATCGTAGCGGGCCCCAGGGCTCAGCTCCCACACGGGCCTGGGACCCCTAGGGGTCACCAGGTACCTGACCCTGTCCAGCACCAGGCCCATCTCGTCCAAGCGCTTCCTATAAGACTGGGGTCGCTGGGACGGGTAGGATAGCCTCCTAGTCATGACTAGTGCCTCCGGGGGGACCCTCCCCGACAAGATCTCCCCTAACGCCCCATCCAGGACCTCATGGGCCCTGCAGACCGCCTCATGGAACTCCCCGGGGCTACCAGCGCCTGCTAGTACCCGTATAGCCCTGGCTTGGACGCTTGCTATGAATAGCGGCGTATCCCTCCTAACCGCGATTACCCCCTTCATCTTCACTCTCCCGTCAGGGAGGGCCCCGTAGTACTTGTTCACAGCCCCGGGACCCCTGAGGGTCCCCGGGATGTAGAGCCACTTGTACTCCGCCTCGAGGCGCAGGGGGACCCCCACCCTGGCCTCGATCCGCTCGGCGAGCTCCCAGGGGTCTAGCCTAGGGTCCACGGGCTGGATGAAGACCGAGTCTATAATCGAGTGGACCAGCCGGTACCCCGCCCTCTCAGCCTCCTCCTCAGCCACTGCCAGCGCCCTCCTAGCGTAGGCTGTGACCGACTCGTAGGCTGTTATACTGCCGAAGAGGCTGTTCCTGTAGCCCAGGTAGCCGAAGCCCGACACGAGTATCCACTTCAGGGCGTCAGCCCTCTCCGCGGCCCGGGGGTCCCTCGGGGCCTCCCTCTTCAATATGCCCCTCCTCTCCACCAGCCTGGCCAGTACTGTTGACACGAGGCCTGGAGTGTCGAGGCATATCCTGTGACCCACGCCTGGGGCCTCCTCGTACTCCTGGCAGTTGGGCCTGTAGACAGTCTCGGAGCTTATGTTGTGCTTCGCTATCAGTGAGGGGTAGAGGCTCGAGTAGTCGAGCTGGTATACCCTCCAATAGAGGCCCGCCGCCGGTAT
>JALUZI010000143.1 GCA_027012045.1 Desulfurococcales archaeon | reverse complement strand
AAGAGTTATACCGGTAATCACATACTCCTACCCTTCTAATAATGCCTAGAGGAAACATACATGCGGTGATACTCGCAATGAAACTCATAACAGTCAAAATGCCCGAGATATACGTTGATGGGATAGATGAGCTCGTCAAGAACGGGCGGTACAGTAGTCGCAGCGAGGTCATCCGTACCGCTATAAGGGAGCTCCTCAAACAGGAGCTGTGGAGAGGTATGGGAGCATATATGGGCGGGGTGGCCCCGTTTAAGCCTAGTAATCTCGTGGAGATGGAGCTCCCCGGTTAAACGTTCTCCACAAACCAACCACAAATCCTACATTAAACCGTGATGGTCTTCTTAAGGTACTTCTCTATCCGCTTCTCAGCCCTTTTCGTGAAGTATGTGAACACAAGCTTCAGAGGAGTATACTGGGGCTTGTCCAGATAGCCAATGCTGATTATCCATTTAGCCCATTTAATAGAGTGAACCGCTGAGAGAACCATAGCATCGATGTGGTATTGCTTCAGATGAGTCCTCTTAAACCCCTCCATGTCCTTCAACGCTCCCATGGGGACGAAGAACATTGGAACTATTAGGCTAGGGTAGTGTTTGAGCCTGTCTATTAGTTCTATGGTTTCCAGGACATCGTCCTCTGTTTCCCCTGGGAGTCCAAGTATGAATGTTGCTACGGGGAAGACATTGTTCTCTGTTAGGATGCTGAACGCTTCATCTACTATGTTTGGCCATTCCTCAACGGGGTAGGGTGCTGTTTTAGCTGGCATTATCTTCCTCGCCAGCCTTGTGCTCCCGGTTTCTATCCCTACCTCCACACCGTAGAACTTGCGTGTATCACCGTCCAAGACTAGTTCTGTGATCTCACTAACAGTTCTCCCATGCTCCTCGGCGTACTTGACTGCCGCGAGGCTGACATGGCTCCACGAGAAACCCGCGTTGTATTTGTCTAGTATTCCCGCAACCATGGAGTGAAGTTTCACTAGAGGCTCCTTCCTCGGCTTTACCCCGTCCGCACCGTATAAGAGGACGTCCTCGCTGTGTAGCACAACGTTCCTGTTCCCCTTTTCCATGTTAACCATTATCTCCCTCTTTATCCTGTCCAGTGGAATGAATCTAAGAGGTCTCAGTGTAACACTACAGAACTTGCAGCCACGGGGGCATCCCCTCATGATCTCTACTAGACCGCCTACACTGGGCTCTTTAATTACCGGTATTTCACCGATTCCCGGGCTCTGCGAGGGCGGTATTGATATCCGAGGGGGAAGTTCTTTCCCGTTGACCAAGGCGTCCGCTATGTCGATAATAGCTTTGTCAGCTTCGCCGTCTACGAGTGTGTCGACAGGCCATTTCCTCCTGGCTTCCTTACAGGCGTCCCACTGCCATACTGCCGGGCCTCCAACAATTATCCTGAGACCCTTCTCCCTCTTGGCCCTCCATATAGCTGGGTTGCTAATGAACTCTGTGAAGCTCTTCCTATTGATAGGTGTTTTACCTGTCAACAGCCACCACTCGTTACTAGGAGGTCCTAGCGCGAAGTAGTCATGGTGACCTATCATAAGGCCTTTAGCGCCATTCAGCACGTAGTACGGGACATAATCAGGGTCGATGACATGGGCATTGAACCCCGCGTCCTGAAGGGACGCCTCCAGTTTTCTGAGAGCATATGGCGCGACAAAGGGCCTCCCAGACCGGTCGATCCTCGGGGGCGGGCATGCAACCCATTTCCACAGTTTTTCCGGTATACCCAGGGCAGGGCCCGTCGCGGCGAATCCTATGAATATTTTACCGTGGTGATCGCTCATCAAGCATCTGTCCACGCTGAGAACAATATCAATTTTCCTAATAGGGCTTCGCGGCTCCTTTATACGTACCCCCTTTATGGGGACTTGCAAACAAGGCCGCCTCCGTGGCTAAGGTATTGGAGGCGGCCCGTATAACTCTATTGTATTAAGACACTCTAAGGGGCTCTATTATAAGGCGGTAGAGGGGGTCCTCAGGTCTTAGTTTGGTATAACTATGAGGAGGGTTCCACCCTGGGATTATGTTCCTTACCTCCTCTAGTGATACTGGAACCTTGTAGAGCCTGGGGTTCAGGACTTCGATTGCCTGTGCTA
>JALUZI010000142.1 GCA_027012045.1 Desulfurococcales archaeon | reverse complement strand
GGGAGCTCGATAATTCTCTCAACACCGTTCCTGCCGAGTACTACTGGCACTCCTGCAGTTACATCTTTCACTCCATACTCTCCGTCCAGGTAGACACTTGCCAAGAATACCCTCTTCTGGTTCTTGATTATTGATTCAGCCATAACCGCTAGGCCAGCGCCTGGGCCGTAGTTACTGCTGTATCCTCTTAGGTTGGTAATTGTTGCTCCTGCTTTAATGGTTTCTTCAACGATTTCATTTATTGATTTCTCGTCGAGCAAATGAGTCAGCGGTGCTCCTCCGACCGTTGAGAGCCTTGGGACTGGGAACATCTTCTGTCCGTGCATGCCTAGTACTATTGGCACTATTGAAGAAGGTGATACGTCTAGTTTTCTGCTTGCATAGTATGCCAGTCTACCTGAATCGAGGACGCCGCTGAAACCTATGACTCTTGACCTGTCCCAGCCTAGCCTCTTGTACATCAGGTAGGCCATAGCGTCTAACGGGTTTGTTGTCAGCATGACAATGGCGTCCGGAGCGTATTTCTTTATTTTCTCGGCTATGTCAGAGATCACACCAGCATTCTTAGCTACTAGTTCCTCTCTTGTCATCCCGGGCTTCCTGGGGAATCCTGCTGTTACTACGACTAGCTTGCTTCCCTCCATGGCGCTGAAATCTGTTGTACCGTCTATTCTCACGTTTATACCGAGTATAGAGAGTGCGTGTGATAGGTCTAGAGCTTGGCCCTGTGGGACTCCATCAATAACGTCTATTAGCATTATGTCATCTAGTTTCTCCAAGGCCATGAATAAAGCGGCTGAGGATCCCACTTTTCCAGCTCCTATGATGGTTATCATGTTTATCTCCCTCGTTACAAGGATGTTTCCGCTTCAAAATTTCCCAGTGAACAATATATATGTTTATTATACCTTATTCAGCGGAATAGCCTGGATAGACTTGATGTCAGCATATGTGCAGTTCTAAGAGGCTCAGGGTTCCTCGTGTATACCTGGTAATAACCTATCAGGTTTTCTAGGAACTCCAGGTCATCCACTGTTGATACAACATATGTTATTCCTTTGCTCGTTCTTATAGCCCTGAGATTCTGTAGTTGCATTGACAAGAGACGCTCTCTTAGCTTAGGAAAATCCAAGTGTTCATTAACTGTTTTAACCAGTAAACCCGTATTAGGCTGGTAGTTATAGAATGAAACCACGTCGAGACCACTGAGTTTCTTAATTAGACTTAGAGAGACAATGTTGAATCCAGCGAATACTATAGTATCAAGTAATATCACAGGTTTACATTCCATATCCAGGTTAGAATGGTTTTCCTCTAAAAGGCGGACGGCTAAAGCAGATATTATCGAAGAGGATTCCAGTCCATCTATCCTTAATGGCGAGAAAGCGACGTCTATAGGGTTGAGCCCTTTGTATAGAACGCATCCTACAATAGTGAAACCCGTAGTTCCCACTTTTTCCTTTGAAACAAACCCGTCGTCACATGCTATTACACAGTGCATAATTATTTACCCAGGTTCCTTTTTAGCCTGGATACTGACTCTGACTCTAGGAGAAAAGGCTCCTCGCTCAACACATCTACAATAGTCTCAGCGTCTGACTCTAGTGTGACTACTCTAGTTTTACCGTATCTCCCCTTACTAATTATTCTAGCGGATATAAGGCCTAACATATCTAGCTCGGAGAGAATATCACTTACTCTTCTCAAGGTTACAGGGTCTAACCCGAGTTCACGTACAATCCTCCTGTATTCATCGTATATCTCCCCAGTAGTCCCGTACTTCGTCCCTCCAAGGGTTGCCTGTATAATGGAGAGCATCACTAGTTTGCCGTGTAATGGTAAGGTCCGTATTATCTCCGTGAGCCTATTCTTCTCGAGCTCAACTCTAGCCTTCTTCACATGTTCTAACCTAACCTTGTTTTCACCCTCCCTGTCAGCGAGTTCCCCGGCTATTCTAAGTAGATCAAGGGCTCTCCTAGCGTCTCCATGTTCTTTTGCAGCATAAGAGGCACAGAGTTCTATGACACCGTTTTCCAATGCGTTGTCGACAAACGCTTGCTCAGCCCTAGTTCTCAATATGTCTATTAGTTCCTCAGTCTTATAGGGAGAGAAGACTAGTTCTTCCTCTCCTAGACTGCTCTTTATCCTAGCATCAAGATGCTCTACAAAGTAAATGTTATTTGTTATACCTACAAGTGAAATACTCGAATCTCTCAGTTCGCTATTCATCCTCACGAGTTTGTACAAGAGGTCATCGCCATGCTTCTTAACCAGGAAGTCTATCTCGTCGAGAACTGTGATGAGTATAACATCGCCAATATCATTCAGCCTCTTTATTATTCTGACAAGGACCTCCCCTGTGGATAGCCCGGTGAAAGGTACCCTCAAACCAAGAGACTCAGCTATGTCTGCTAGAACTCTATAAGGTGTATCGCGTTGTCTAAGATTTATGTACACGTATCTAGTATTGACACCTAGCTCCTCAGCCTTTCTCACGAGCCTGTCAAGTACGTATTTAGTGACTGCTGTTTTACCCGTACCAGTGAGACCATAGATGAATACATTGCTAGGTTTCTCTCCTTTAAGACTAGGAGCTAACACGAGTCCGAGCTTCCTAATCTCTTCGTCCCTGTGGATCAAGTTCTCTGGTACATAATCCGGTAGGAGCACTCTTCTATTCTTGAAAACCGATTTCCTCAGCGTTCTCTCGAAAATCTCGTCTAGCACGTCTTCCATAGCCCTAGATCCTCCACTAGCTCCACTAGAACAATAGGATGATGTTCGGTTTATAAGAAGTAGGGAAACCATTATAAAACTCCGGGTAAAACGGATACCATAAAAATGGATGGGCCGGTAGCTCAGCTTGGAAGAGCGCTCGGCTTGCACCCGAGAGGCCCCGGGTTCAAATCCCGGCCGGTCCACCACAAACACATTATTAATACAAGTGCACTAGCAGGCCGCATTAACCATTCACATTTAACCTTTAAACGCATCACAGAATAGACCGGTTGTACCGAAATCCAAGGTAATGGTGTGCGGAATGGTACTAGTTGACAGTTACGGACGACCGCTACTCAACATGAGGGTAATAGTGACGGATGAATGTAATTATAGATGCCTCTTCTGCCATATAGAAGGAGAACCTTTGGACTCACCTATACCTCCAGGAAAAGCGTTAAGCCTAGGCTACCTGTCACTAAACGAGTATGAGCTAGTCGCGGAAGCAGCGAGCAGAGTAGGCATAGAGAAAATAAAGTTTACCGGCGGGGAACCTCTCCTGAGAAGCGATCTACCATTAATAATAAGGGTATTCAGGGATTATGGTAGCTTCAAGGATCTCTCTTTGACGACTAACGGGTATCTACTGGACTTTTTGAGCGATACATTACACGAATCTGGCCTCGATAGGGTGAATATTAGCCTCCATACTCTCAGACCTGAGGTTTACAAGTTTATAACAGGGGTTGATGGGCATCAGCGTGTTCTGAATGGTATTGAGAAAGCACGTGAAACCGGCTATAGACAAATAAAAATTAACATGGTAGTAATGAGAGGAGTTAATGATAGTGAAATCCCGGCTATGATAGATTTTGCAGCCGAAAAAGACCTTGTACTCCAGTTAATAGAGCTACATCCCGTTGGTTTGGGGAAAGAGAAATTCAATGACTACTATATGCCACTAACCCGGATAGAAGACTATTTGAAGTCAAGATCAGCGAAAACGTATATTAGAACAGATCTTCACAACAGGCCTATATACTTACTGGACAATGGCGTGAAAGTCGAGGTTGTCAGACCCTATAACAACTGGCGCTTCTGTATGGGCTGTACTAGAATAAGAATATCGCCGAGGGGAGAACTCTTTCCATGTATAAACTGGTTCGGCCCAAGGCCATCTATTAGAGAGTATATAAAAGGCTTAGAGACCCGTGAAGAGAAGGTTAATGCGATAATTGAAGCCATTAAAGAAGTTAACAAGCTTAGACGTCCCTTCTATAAGCCGCCTTCCCTCTCCTCTAGATCTATTGAATAGAAGGGTGGAGATGTCAAACCTACAGCGCTTATAATGTAACCTAGGACCCAGTAGGGAAATATCTGGTAAGGTTCGTTTACAACTAATCCTATCAATATGCCACCGGCTTGAATGACAAACCCTCCCATAACCAAGATTATCTCTTTTCTAAACGGGCATTTCACTCCAGTTCCGCTACTGTTTATAGAGAACAGAATGAATGATAGTGTGATGAGATACATTACGAGCGGGTTGTTTGATGATAATATAACTAGTGGAGCAGTAGCAATGAAGGTTAGTATAGAATGAATTCTTTTGGAACCAGCTAGTGTAACAATAGTTGACATTAAGATCAAGGATTCGAACCAGTATACATTTTGATTGTTAATTGCGAATAGGCCCATTAAAAGGATCGAGGAAACGGCTTCAGCGTTCTTTCTACGTATGGAGTTGAATAATGGTATACCGAGTAGTGATGCGCCAATTATAACAATGAAAATAGAATTCGCATGAACCCAGTTTCCCATTGCAACAAATATAATATATAGTGTCAGGGAAACAATTTCTATTCCACTAATCCCTGCATTTCTCGACTTTACAAACAATACACTACCCAGCAATAACGTTGACAGATATAGAACAAATTCTATGGAGGTACGCTCTACTATTGCAACCATTAAAAGACCCGCTGTTAGTATAAGCGACAACGCGACAATATATGAAGCAAAACCCCCTGGTTTACCATACCCTTCTTCCATGTCGGCTTCGACCTCAAATCAAATGGAATATAATAGACTCGTAGATCCTGAGCCAGTAATCAATCGGCAGTAGAATGAAGAGTGTGCCCATAATAGGACTTGCAAACTTGTAGAGTTTGAATGCAGTTGACTTGCTAGGCTTAGCCTTGAACAGGTTCAACAGTTTTAACGCTTTATAAACTAGTATGCTTGTAGCTATAAATGCTATTATACCATATCCCTGTGTTACCGTGAACACAGCTATATTGAGTACCAAGATATAAAGCGCTGCTTTTATGTATGTTGCAGTCCTAAAAGGAGACGCCACAACAGGGAACATGGGAATTTGGGCTTTCGCATATTCATCCTTCAAATAATAAGCAAGTATCCATATGTGAAGAGGGATCCACAGCATTACTGCTAAAGAGAGAAGTAGCCCTCCCAATGTAATAGCTCCTACAGCTGCAGCCCATCCTCCTAGAGCGGGCATGGCCCCTGCGATACCTCCTAGAACAATGTTGTATGGTGTTCTTCTCTTCACTAAGTTCGTGTATATTAAAACGTCAAAATAGAGTCCAGCTAGAACTGTAAGAACCACATAACTGTTTATCAACTCGGCGAACGCTATGCTGGCTGAAAGCAGTATAAGTGCTGATAAAACTGCAGCGCTCTCACCTATCCTTCGAGAGGGGAGAGGTCGTTTTTTAGTTCTATTCATAACAGCGTCAATATCTCTTTCCAAGTACATGTTAAGTACTGTTGTTCCTCCGATGCTAGTGTAGCCTACTATGAGAAGTAAGAGTAGTGTGACTAAGTCGGTTCCGCCGGCCGCTAAATACCCTCCTACCATTGTTATCATTAGTAGGAATGTTTGAAGGGGCTTTGTCATCTCTACTACTGCTTTAATCGTGGCTCTAATATTCATCAAACCCACCGTGAACCATGTTCTCACTGTAGTACCATTTAGTTGTTCTTGATATTATCCAGTCAATTTATATTAAACGGACATATCGATTAGATTAATCAAACAGTCACAGTGTAAGGTGTAGAAACTAATGCTTCCGGTATCAGATGAAAACCTCCCGTTCCAGCGCAAAGCTGTCGTTAACACTGTTATCATACTTGTTAACATAGCGGTTTTCATTGTGGGTATAATAGCTCCATTCCTCCTGGTCCCTGGTGCAAGAAGCTACAACGATGTTATAGAGGCCTTAGGCCTTAAACCTGCCAATGTAGTGGCTGGAGTAGCGCTTTGGACTATGCTGACATCCATGTTTCTCCACGCTGGATGGATACACTTGCTGGGCAACATGCTTTACCTCTATATCTTCGGCGATAACGTTGAGAATTTAATGGGGCCCGTAAGGTACTTGGTATTCTATATCGTTGCTGGTCTAGGAGCTATATTATTCCACGTATTCAGCCTGATGTTTATTCCTCCGGGAGCGTTGCTTAACACTCAGCTAACCTCAGGGACTAACCCATGGATGGTCCCGGCAATAGGTGCCTCGGGAGCCATATCAGGTGTTTTAGGCGTGTACGCTTTGACCATGCCTTTCGCAAGAGTCCGCGCAATAACGTTTATAGGTTTTATACCAGTGCCACTGGACTTCCCTGCAGTCGTGTATATAGGTATATGGTTCGTTTACCAGCTCCTACTGGGGATTTCGACTCTACTGACCGGTACGATGTACGGCGTCGCCTTCTGGGCCCACATCGGAGGATTCATCACTGGAATAGCACTGTTCCCATTATTCGTAGACAAGAAAAGGCTGGCTATGTATAAACATTGGCTTTTCAGGATGCTATACCACTATTATTAGCCTCATAAAACCCCTTCCTAACCAGGTTGAGCCTGGAAAGCAGTTCTTTTTTGCTGACCAGGCCGGTCCCATGTAGATCAACGGCTGCCTTAATTGCTTCAAGGGTTTCTCTTTCAATATCTGATATGTTAAAGCCTGAGAAAACAGTTTCTTTATTCTCCACTATTTTCCTCCCAGAGACATAGACGTCCACAGGAGCAGTTGAGCTGTGTAGGAGGTCATCTAGTGACGCGTCAAAACCCAGTAGGTCTCCCTGAGAAGGCATACCATGAACAATGTAGCCGCCTGTCGTTAATCTGAAGAGAAGTGTTTCGATGGGCACGTTGAAGAATCGTTTTATCATGTGTACATGGCTTCCAACAGTTCCGATCAGATGAGGCCAGTCTGACCCGAATGAATCGATATCATATATGTCCCTTTTCACTTTACCATAGAGTATGGCATTTGTTCCAGGACATGAAATACATGATAAACCCGTATGCTTGACTCTGTCGTTAATACAGTGGACAGCTATAATCCTATTAAATCTCTCTATGCCCAGTATACCCCTTAAAACATCGATCTCGCTGACACCTTCACTGAGATGCAGCCCTATAATCCCCTTTCTATTCTCTATCACTTTATATGAGTAAACAAGGTCACCCGGTGAACTATATCTGATGCTGTGTACAAAAATCCCAACCCTTGCCATTGAATCGTTTATACTGTTTCTAAGCTTTTCCGCCAACCCGAAAATCTCTTGGGGCAGCAACCATCCTTGCCTCCTCATCGTTGTTGGTAGAAAGATGGTCCTCGGCTTCTCCAGCATATGGCTCCAAGCTATCACGTTGGGCTTGAAAGCCCCAGTTATTGACACTAACGTGGTGCCCTCGAGAACGCTTCTAAGTAAAACGAGAAAAGTGAGTCTTGAAGACAAGGACTCGTCTCTCCTCACAGCACCCTCGTCTACAGCCATAATCCTATTCTCAATCCATTCGTAAGAATCAGAGAACCCTGATAGAACAGAAACCCCAGGATCAATAACTTGAGGATGCATATGACCATCAGTGAACCCCGGCATTACAA
>JALUZI010000141.1 GCA_027012045.1 Desulfurococcales archaeon | reverse complement strand
ACCATGCTGCGATGGGGATCATTACACCTGTCCCACCGCCGACGTAGACGCGGACCATCGGTTTCCCATGGGCACCGCTGCCGTCCGCGAGGTACTCCCCGTTGAAGTGCACCCCGTCGAACGCGTCCGGAGCGGTTCCTGTTACTACGCAGTCGATGTCGTCGAGCGTCATGCCCGCCTCTTCCAGCGCCATTCTGGCCGCGGCTGCGGCTAGCTCCTGCGGTGTCTCTAGGAGTCTTCTCCGGAAGAGTGTGAGGCCCGCGCCGATTACGGCGACCCTGTCTTTGACGTGGATGTTCGTCTTCACTCTTCACCACCCCAACTGTTGTAGGATAGGACTGCTACTGCGGAAGTGTATGTGGGAGGCCCCCGCCAGGACACTACCAGCCCAGTTGCCTCCTGCATCGATAGTAGCCTCATATACGTGTAGTATAGCCTCATCAGCCCAGTTGCCTCAAGGGGGACTCCGCTCGCCAGGCTTCCCCCGCTCGTGTTCACCGGGAACATGCCCTCTGGGTAAGTCTCGCCTCTCCTTAGGAGCTTCACCGCGTCCTCGCCTAGGAGTGCCTCCTCGAGTGATAGTAGTTCCATGAAGCTGTACCTGTCCTCTACCTCCGCGAAGTCTATCTGGCTTAGAGGGCTGGTTATCCCTGCCTCCGCGTAGGCTTCGACTGCGGCTTGCCTTATACTGGGCATTGACCCGAACACGTGTCTCTCAGGGATATATGTCTCGGTGGAGTAGGCTATCCCGTCTATCCAGGCCGCCCTATCCCAGGCACCGAGCCTGTCGACGGCTTTGTCCGACGCGACTACTGCAACTATAGCAGCGTCCACAGGCTGGGCTATCTCATACTTGGTCAGCGGGTACACCACGTGGTCTGACTCCAGTATCTCATCCACACTGATGTTAGCCGCGTATGGAGCCAGGGGGTTCTGGAGGCCGTTGTTCCTGTTCTTCGCCGCGACCTCCGCGAAGTCCTCCTCGCCGGCTTCCCGGGAGTCCATGTATGCTACAGCGTCCATTGCAGCAATGAAGTGCGGGACACCCGTCTTCGGGGCTACTGGCCGGAGGTACAGGGGGTCTAGCGCCATCTCGTATATCTTGTCTAGCCTCATTATGTCGCTGGGCTTGGCATGGGCTTCAACTGCCACTATGTCGAAGTAACCTGTCTTTATGAGCATGACGGCCTGTGCCAGGCCTTGCAGCCCGTCTCCCGCAACGGTGAACGTAGGCCTCAATACTCCCCCTAGGGGCTCGGGGGCGAACTCGTCTGCTATGGCTATTCCCTCCCAGTAGTCCTCCTGGCAAGATATATACGCGTCGATCATAGCCCTAGGATCCTCAAGGCCGGCCATACTATAGGCTTTCAGGGCCGCCTCAAACATCAGCTCCCTGAAGCTGGCATGCGGCGTCGTTGGCTGGAAGCCGGAGTAGCCCATTCCTATGACGGCGACTCTTGGCCGAGTAGTCAAACACGTACACCTCTCAAGGTAGAGGGGAGTCCTATTCTAGGATGATGGGTCGAGGGCTCCCCCTACTACTTTGATTTATTGTATGGTGGAATGATAAAAACATTAATGCGATGTTTCAACGGGAGGTTTAAAGGTCATCACTACAGTAGAGCTTTCACCAGCAGTTTAATACCCCTCAACGTCGACAGGTAGGGGATGAGTGGTGCTCCGAGTGATGGAAGGTAGAGCGGCCCTAGCGGCGGCGCTGATAATACTGTTAGCAGTACAGTTCTACGCTACAGTAGCCTCTAACACGCAGACAGCGGGAAAACCGCTTATAGAAGTCACCCACCACGAGATCCCCCAGGGCCTCCCCTGGTACCCCATCGTGGTCTTCGGAGACAACAGGCCTGAAGTGGAAGTGTCGACGAAGTTCACACCAGTCTTCCTTGAAATCCTCAATGAGACAAGGATCATCAACCCCTACGCCATGATCGGCACCGGAGACCAGGTAGGCAGGGGGACTCCCTGGCAGATAGAGGCACTATACAAACTGTTATCCCAGTCAGGTATATGGAACATATGGCTTGCAGTGGGGAACCATGACATACAGTATGGTGGATCCGCAGGCCAGTGGTCCAGGACAATAGCACCGCTCCACTACCAGAGAGACGACTTCCCAGGGTGGAGAATAGCCGTACTAGACGATGAGACAGGCGGCACGGACTAC
>JALUZI010000140.1 GCA_027012045.1 Desulfurococcales archaeon | reverse complement strand
TAAAAGGAGAGAAAATAGGTACCCTGGTCAACCCCGGTTCTCCCTAACCAGTTTAACAGCATAATCCATCAGGCCGACAGCCGTAGTGTGTATGAAGCTCCCCTGAACAATAGGATTCTCATTCTCTAGGAAGAACACAGCGTTATCATCGATCTTCCTCACCTCCTCAAGGAACGCCTCAGGACGGGTCTCTCCTTTCTCAGCCAGCCTTACAGCCAGATACACCCAGACCTGTATCTGCTCCAGATGCCTCTCCAAATACTCAACTGCACCGTCATATATACCGTAGTGAGTGGGTCCAATGTAGCTAGGAGCGAACGATATCATTTTCCTTATACTCTCAGTGTAAAAGTCCAGTCTGAAGGGTGGAGGCGTAGTCGGAATATAGGCTCGATCTCCCCCGCGGGGGAGGATGACCCCGGCCGAGTCACCTGACAGCATTAGGCTAATCTCCGGCACCCATATGCTCTGGTGATGGCTTGCGTGACCCGGGGTATGTATGAACTCCACCGTGAGCCCCCCTAGATCAAGTTTCTCACCATCCCTAGTCTCTAGGACAATGCTCTCCTCGCACGGTACAGGCTCCCCGTAGGCATCCGCAACAGGTCCCAACACGTTTTTACTCGCGTTCCACAGCTTACTAGGATCAACCAGGTGCCTAGCACCCCTAGGGTGAACGTAAACCTTGGACCCGGGGTAATCCCTCGCGAGCCTGCATGCAGCCCCGCCGTGGTCCAAGTGGATATGTGTAGGAATTATATAATCAGGCTCTACCCCTAGCTCGCCGAGCTTATCCTTCAGCTTCCGATACCCGTTTATCGGCCCAGGATCCACTACAGCAGTCTTATCGTTTCCCAGAATTATGAACGAAGATATCAATCCTTCCCCGATAGGAGTCACATCCGCGATAACAACTTTATCCTGGAGCAAACCATCACCACCTATGACTTCGATATACATTTTGGAATGTTATAACTATAAATACAGCCGGGGTAAAAACAAGATAGAACAGGCTGGGGCCCGGTATGAGAACCCCGGGGAAAACGTGGGGTTCAATGAAATAGGACCCGGTAGCCGCCCGGGCCTGTGGTGGGTGGCCCGGGTAGCTCAGCCTGGCAGAGCGCCGGGCTGTGGACCCGGAGGTCCCGGGTTCGAATCCCGGCCCGGGCCCCACTTACAATCTTTATACTATATTCTAGGTTCTAGGAACCGGTTTGGATTGATTTTACAAGTCTAGCAATCTTCTTCGCTTTCTCCGGCATTATTGGCCTCCCTGCGATACCCTCTTCCCTTATGTATGAGCCTACTATGGCGCCATCCGCGATTCTTAGTAAGACTCTTGCGTTCTCAGGGTTTAGGCCGCTACCAACTAGTATAGGCCTTGTTGAATACTTCTTGGCAGTCTCTAGTAAACTCGGGCTGGGGGCTTCTCCTGTGCGCGGGCCGGTTACTATTAGTGTATTGGCTCTCCCCCTGTTAATAGCGTCTAGAACTATTTCTCTAACCGCCTCTTCTCCAGCATTCTCATCCTTGCCTGTGTAAGCTTCGGCGACCGCTTTGAGGGTTTGGAAGTAGAGGCTTCCCGAGTGTTTGCAGAGAATATCAGCGTATATCTCGATTCCCGGGTAGTTGATGGAGATGCTCTTCAGTCTGGGAGCCTCGCTCTCAATAAGCCCCGAGTCTGATATGAGCGTCTCAACCAAACCGTTAACCCTTATGAATCTAGCTCCAGCGGCAACGGCTATGGCATAAGCCTCTCTGCCCGAGTTTCTCAGAATATTCACACCCACTTTAAGAGATGTTGATCTAACCACCTCTCTAACTACAACAGCCATGGTAGCTAGGGTTAACGGGTCTCTAACCCTTTTATGAAAGGGATAGTCTCCATGGTTCTCCACTATTACACCGTCGAAGCCGGCATCCTCTAGTATCCTCGCTTCTTGAACAGCGTTATCTGCTATGTAGCTTACAGTGTAATCCACCCTATACTCTGTCGACGGTAGCCTTGGAAGATGTATAACTCCGATGAGCTCCTTCTTACTCATACCCGGCTAACACCACGGGAGGTAATTTCTTATTTGGAATATTGTATAGGTGGCTAAGATTTAACCCATATGGAGCAGAATATATTATAACGGTGAATCATTTTGGTATACCTCGACACAGACATTTTCGTGCAAATACCTCTAGACCCTATAGG
>JALUZI010000139.1 GCA_027012045.1 Desulfurococcales archaeon | reverse complement strand
GTCTACAGGGTTCAACGAGGTACAGCTACCTGTTGCCGAGGATAATGTCTTAAAGGAGAGAGGGTTCCAGGGCAAGCTTAGTGCGAGGGATCTGGCGAGACTCACAGGGGTCTGCCTCGCAGGCCTCGATCTCGCCGTTGTTCCAGCTGATACTACAGGTGTCAGAGACCTTGTCCTAGAAGTCTTCAGTTACTCACTAACGAAGAATAAGCCGCTGGGAGTCAGGGTTGTCCCTGTAGAACAGGAGCCCGGGAGTAGTGTTAGATTCGAGAAGTTCGGGGAGACCCCGGTAATACCTTTCTAGGCCGTCTTAGATACCTCATCTGTGGCCTTTTTCATCGTCCTCATCGTCTTCCACAGTGTAGGCTGTATCCATAGGATCCATGCTGGAACGTTCTTGATGAACTCGTAGCCTTCCCTCCAGTCGGATAGGCCTAGTCTCCTAGAGAGGTCCTCTAGACTCATCTCCCTGTGAACGTATTCTTTAAGGGTCTCGAGTACTTCCTCGTCTATAACTATCTCTTTCTCCCCGACCTTGACCTTGTAGACTGTTTCCTCGCTCACACTTATCCACCCTTGGATTGGATAAGAAGGCGGGTCCGGGGTTATAAATACCATGCTGGTCGTCCTGGATAAAAGAAATAAATCGTTCAACACTAAAGTGTTGCCTAGGAGGCTAGGGGCCGTCGTCTAGCCTGGCCAGGATGCGAGGCTTGGGCCCTCGTGGTCCGGGGTTCAAATCCCCGCGGCCCCACCATTGAGCCTCTATCCCTGTGAAAACGATACTACCAACAACACTTCTAAGCAAAATAGAAGAAGTAGATTTGAATAGAGACACAGCATTATGGAACTAACCGGTATAAGGCTGGACTTGTATGACAAGATCCGCAGGCCCATCATCATTTAACTCAACAGAAACAAGAACCATCATACCAATAGGATGCCCCATTAATGTAGCGTTCCTAATACCAGTTACACCCAGGTAGCCACCTCTAAGATTTACTTGGACGGCTCCCCACCCATGAGACTCCATAGCCTCTTTTAAGCGGCCGGCGAAATCACCTAGGTTGTCTTGGGTAACGCCTGATAGGTCGAACTGCGCTGCATACTGGACTATAGGCGGCTGCCCTAGCATAGTGGCAGTTACGCACTTTATGTTTGACTCTCCGAATACTTGGAGTACAGCATCTAACGCAGCTTTGTACGAGGCCTTATAGTCGTCTGGAGGAGGCGGTGAACATTTTATTTCTCCACCGGCCTGCTGGGTCTCTGTGGTTGTCTGTGTCTGAGACTGAGTCATGGTTGATGTCTCGGATCCTGTCATTGTGCTGGTTGTTTGACCTGTCTGCACTGGGATTTCGGTTGAACCCGATACTTTGTCTGCCTTCCAAGATCCGCTGTCCATTTGGTTTGTGAACTTCCACGTTCCTTCGGCATGGCTTCCTGAGTTGGATAGTTTTCCGGTGAACGTGACTGCTGGTACTCCTGATGCGCCTCCCACTGTTCCTATTGTTATTGTATCTCCACTAGTCCTGACTTCAATGTCTATGTACCCGTTGGTGGGGTAGTAGTCCATTACTTTTAGTGCACCGACATAGTTTCCGTTGCTTGTTTTCTTTATTATC
Source organism: Desulfurococcales archaeon (assembly GCA_027012045.1). Classification (GTDB taxonomy): domain Archaea; phylum Thermoproteota; class Thermoprotei_A; order Sulfolobales; family Acidilobaceae; genus Tiamatella. Next base: position 595 of record JALUZI010000139.1, on the reverse strand, counting down.
CATTCGAAGTGGCCTGTTCCTCTACTGCATGTGTATGTTCCTCTCCATGTACCGCTTAGGTCCGCGGTGGAACCTGTTGTCCCGCCTTGTTGCTGGGTTGTTGTACCCTGGTTGCCTCCGCTGGTCTCGGTTGTTGTCTTTGGTCCTTGAGTGCTGGTGGTTGATGGCTGGGTAGCATGGTTCTCTGAGCTGGATCCTCCATGATTTGCTATTAGTATTGCTCCCGCAGCCGCGGCTATGAGTATGACTATTACTCCGGCTAGTAGGGTTGTGTTCAAGACAGGGTTCTCCTCCGGATGCTTTGTTTAATGGTACGGTATTGGTTTTGTCAGGGGGGTTATTAAAATGCTTATATTCGTTTGTCGATATATGATAGAGGAATTCGGTGTAAATATTCTAATATGGGAATCGTTCTAGGACAGTAGCAATACCTTATTGTTCTACTTAGTTTTATAAACCGTTTGAATTTGTATATGAAATAATATCGTAAGATTTTTAACTTAATTAACACTGTTAATTATATGATGGAAATACACCTGAGGAGGTGAAGGAAACATGCCTCTCACAACATTCGAGGAGGAAATCTATCTCAGAG
>JALUZI010000138.1 GCA_027012045.1 Desulfurococcales archaeon | reverse complement strand
TGATATAAGGAGTGATAGTATGCTGAGGAACATAGAGTTCAGAGACCTCTTCAACAGGTTCGGCTTCATAATAATAGGCCTAGCCATATCAGCTGTGGTATTCTTCATAGCACCCCGCCCGCTCAACATTGTTGTCACCATTGTCCTATTAGTCTCCTCGCTCGGAGTCCAACTCGTCTACTATATAATAAAAACTAAGCTCATACTAGTAGACATGGACCTGGTCTACACTCTTCTACACGCCAGGCTTATAGCCTCGGGGAAGCCGCCGGTTGGAGACATATTCAAGAGCGTCGCGGCGAACAAGGACGTATACAAGGGATACGCTGAGATAGCCAGGAGAATATACCTGCTCGGCAAGGAGTGGGGCTACAGTTTCCCCCAGGCAATCAAAATAGTGGCCGACGGGTTAAAGGATAAGGTCACGAAGAACATTCTCTACCGCCTCGGAGGCGTCCTGTCTGTTGGAGAGGACGTGGAGCAGTTCCTCGACAGGGAGTACAACACGCTGCTAGCTGAGTACAGGAGCATCTATACGAGAACCATGGATAACGCCAAAGTCTTACTAGGACTGTACGTAACGATGATAGGGTCCCTCATGTTCCTAGCCGCAACATTCATGATTCTCTCAATGTTCTTCGGCAGTAGCGCGGGTATACTGAAAGCGGCCTACATAGGTATTGAGCTGGCATTAATAGTTCAAGCGGTACTGGTATACCTGTCAGTAAAGCCGGAGCTATTCGAGTATGAAGCATCCACAAACAGGCTACGGAGGTTAATGAAGCTAGCCGGATACGGGGCTATCATCGGATCTCTGGCCCTAGGCTTCCTATTAACCCTTAAAGGGTTAACCGGGTATAAGCTGATCACGACAATACTCCTCCTTCTTGGAGTGACGACTATTCCGATAGGCCTCACCGGAAAGCTCGGGGAAGGTAGGATAAAGGAGACAGACGAGTTCTACCCAGTGTTCATAAGGAGCTACGGTATGCACCTCGCCACGATACCGAACATGATAAAATCACTAGAGCCTCTTCTAGCAAGCAATCTCGGACCACTAATAAAGCCTTTGAAAAGACTGTACGCTAGGCTGAAGAACTCGGTGCTCCCCCGCCACGCGTGGAGCCTGTTCGCAGAGGACACGGGTAGCGAGCTGGTTCACAGGGGCACAGTTATGTTCCTCGACACCGTAGAGTACGGTGGGGACCCGGGGCTCGCCGGGAACCTCATATCGGACCATCACAACGAGATTAACAGGCTGAGGAAGGTCCGGTACGAGATATCCAACACGTTCTCCTCAACCCTACTCATAATGCACTCCACGGCGATTAGCATACTCATCGTGATGGCCGAGCTGATGAGGCTTTTCTCAAACGTGGTCAACCAGCTATCCACCCAGGTCCCACCCCAGTTCGTCTCGCTATTCCCCTTCGCCGCTGTCAACATGGATATACTCACACTCCTCAACTCTGTGATAATAGTGACATTAACAATAGCGAACAGCGCTGTCCTGTACAGGGTTGTCCCCGGCTCGAAGCTATCGTTCTTCTACTACCTGGGAGTGTACTCGCTCGTATCCGCGATAACAGTATACGCCTCGGCAGTCGTGATTAACATGGTGTTCAGCAAGGTCATAGTTCCCACGGGAATACTCCCCGTCTAGCACTCTTTTTGGATTTAGGTTAAAACTCCCAGTAGCAGAATAGAATTATTAACTGGAGGTGCCTGAGCCGCATTGCGGAATGCCCGAGTCCTCGTGTTCGATCTAGACACAAGTAAACATCGCATAGAGGAAATACCGGTCGCCATGGAGAGACTGCTAGGCGGTAGAGGCCTGGCCATGTATCTCCTATACAAATACTTGGATCCCAGAACCGACCCTCTCTCACCGGAAAACCCTTTGATAGTGGCTCCCGGGCTACTCGTAGGATCAGGGTTCCCCACGGCTAGTAAGACGATTTTCGCGGCGCGAAGCCCTCTGACAGGAATACTTGGCCGATCAGCTGTAGGCGCCCGCCTGGGAGTCCAGCTGAAGTGGGCTGGGCTAGACGCCCTTGTGATCACTGGATCACTTGAGAAGCCAGGCGTTCTAGTAGTAGAGGATGGAAACGCGAGGATAGAGAGTGCAGGTGACATATGGGGGCTGACAGTCTCTAAGGCGGAGGATGAACTCAGGAAAACATACAAGGGCTTCGATTCCTGTGTCATAGGCCCTGCTGGAG
>JALUZI010000137.1 GCA_027012045.1 Desulfurococcales archaeon | reverse complement strand
GTGATCGAGCTAGATGGGAAATGCGTGGTCGTGCCTATAGACGGTGTCACACTAGGTTCTGAGCAATGCAGTGAATCCTTCGAGGCCTCACTGATAGAGGCGAGGGATAGGAGGGGTTATAGGCTCGCTGTTTATGAGACGCAGTATGGGACTGTAAAGGTTTCAGCACCGAAGGATAAGGAGCTCCCCGAACATGCTGTCTTATGCCTCAGTAAGTACACCGTTCTAGACGAGTGTTAGCCCACAAGCCTCACTCTGCCTTCGACCGTGCTCCGTGACAATAACCCTAGTAGGAGTGGCTATCAAGCTGACTTTAGCATCGTGAGGCTCCTGGGGCAAGGGCTTATTAACCACCTGGACGTCGTGGACGGTAGTCGCTACAGGGGTGCACTGGGAGACCAGGCCTACCCGTGAGAGAATATCAAACTCCTTGTCCCCGTATCCTTCTCCCTTGCCGAGTCTCCCTCCGTTCAAGTCGACTGCTACACTTCCCTCTACTATTAGATCGATCCTTTCAACAATGTCGACAAGCTTCTCGGCTGGAACTTCTATTCCCAGGGAGAAGGCTCCTTTGATGGTTGAAGCCTTAGACAAGTAGCTCCCCGGTATCTTGGAGGGGTCGAGGACGAGGAATCCGCCTCTCAGCCTCGGCGTTGGCATGATTAATAGCTTGCCGTCCCGGAGAACCTTATATCTAACAGGTCTCTGCGGAGCGTCAGGGTTGACCTTCACCACTCTGGCTACCCGATAAATATTTGTGGAGACTAGTTTCTCAGCAGCCTCCCTCGACCCCTTGAAGTTCGGGATCCTATGGTATACGGGTCTGGGGAAAGCTGCTATGCCTTCTTCTTCCATGAGCCTCCATATTTTCATTCTAATGGATTCCTTATCGTTCCCCAATGCCATTCACCCTTACTTTCACAGGCTCCCAAGTAGGAAGCCCACGAGGCCGGTGAACATTGCCGCTAGAACTATCTTCTTATGCCTCAACGCGTTCTCCCTGGAAGGGTTCTTGTATACAACCATGATAGAATAAATGAGAAGCGCGTCGGTCAAAGCAACTGGAATACCGTAACCCAGAGTGTTCACTCCCCCTATAACCAGGGGTAGCGGGCTGAGCGCTATCGCCGTCAGATACAGGAGTATTGCAAACCTGCTGGAAAATCTTGCACCCCTCGTTATTGCCAGGGATTTAACTCCCTTCACCTTATCCCCCTCCACGTCCGCTATGTCCTTAACAATTTCCCTGCCCAGTCCCGTTAGGAAGACCATCAGCCAGTAGACGGCTATAGTCGCAGTGAACCTTTCAACTACAAGGGCCCCGTAAAGAATGGGTATGCCAATATTGTAGGCAACCATTAGGTTACCGGGTAAACCCATCTTCTTGCCCTTCGCGTTGTAGTAAACCCCGACTAACAAGCTGAACAGTGCTAGGGCGAAAGTGTATATTCCTGTTACAGCTGACGTTAGCAGTCCAGTTAAACCTAGTATCCAGGCAAGCCTATAAGCCCCTTTAACGCTGGCTCTCCCAGATACCAGAGGCCTGTCAAGCCTGTTAGCCCTATCTATATCCAGATCATAAATGTCGTTCGTAACCATTGAGACCGCGCAGAACGTGAATCCGACAATAAAACCGGAAAACAGCCTTGTAATACTAGCCCCAAGGATACCCCTCCCAGCAGCTATGGCAGCGCCTACTATTACAGCGAACCCTATCATTATACAGTTAGCAGGCCTCATCAGCTCAATGTACCCTTTCGCCAAAACCCAGACCTCAACGTTAAAGTCTTCATACAGCGAAGTGAATTATAAATTAGGCTCGAGGTGCAGGCTACGTGGGATCGAAGCACTGGGTCGACATACTCGCAGAACAGCTAGCCGAGAAGCTTTCAACCAGGAACAAAGAAGTATACGTCTTTAACGGAGGACTAAGCGTCTCAGGAGTCCAGCACATAGGCAGGTTGAGAGGCGAGGTAATCCTACCCGAGGTCATACGGAGAGTCCTAGAATCACGGGGCTACAAGATAAAGCAGCTCCTCACACTATACACTCAGGACGCCTGGAAGGGTAAGAAACCGCAGCTACAAGCATTCGACAACCCTGAGGAGGCCAGGAAATACGCGGGCTGGCCATTGGTCAACGTCCCCGACCCGAAGGGATGCCATGACAACTGGGTCGACCACTACTGGAGCGACTTCGGCCCATACCTAAAAGAGTTCACGGACGGGAAGATAGAGGTGGTTACAACCACAGAGCTCTACAGAGGACCCATGAAGCAGTTCGTAATCGAGACAATCAGGAAGAAGGACAAGGTCAGAGAGGTCGTTAACAAGTACAGGGGCCGTAATAAGTATCCCGAGGGATGGATACCCTTCGAGCCTATATGCAGTAAATGTGGTAGGATCGATAAAACAGTGGCGCTCAGCTATGACGAGAACGACGGCACAGTCGAGTATAGATGCAAGTTCTGCGGCAACCACGGCAGAGCCCGGCTTGAGGAAGGAAAGCTGAACTGGAGGATAGAGTGGACCGGTATATGGAAAGTCCTAGGAGTAGACTTCGAGCCTTACGGTAAAGACCACGCCACACCCGGGGGAAGCCGCGACTCCTGCAAAGAACTGGCAACAGCAGTCTACGGATTCGAGCCGCCTGAGGGAGAGTGGTACGAGTGGGTCTCCCTGAGGATAGGTGGGAGAGAGGCAGACATGACGAGCAGTGGGTTCGTAGGTATAACCCCGAGGGAATGGCTGGAGATAGCTCATCCCCACATCCTCCGGTACATATACATCTCAACTCACCCGAGGAGAAAGCTTGTTATAGACCTCCAAGAGATCCCGCGTTACTATAACGAGTACTATCGTGCCGAGAGAATATACTTCAAAGCGGAAACAACAGGTGATAAAGAAGAGGACGAGTACCTGGCAAGGTCATACGAGCTCTCCCACCCTAAGAACCCTCCTGCAAAGCTCCCGGCTCAGGTTCCCTATACCCATATAGCCCTAATGGTCCAGAATCTGCCGAGGGAAAACATGTTTGACCATGCAATTAAGAGACTTAGGAAGACTGGCCATGTAGGGGAACTAGACGATTACAGTAGGAAATGGCTTGAAGAACTAGTGGTTAAGGCGTACAACTGGGTTGAGAAGTACGCGCCTGAACACTTGAAGTTCAAGGTACCTGAAGAGCCCCCAGTCCAAATATACAAGGACCTCAAGTACAGGCGGGAACTCGGGCTTCTAGCAGAGAAGCTGGCCAACCTTGACTCATGGGACGAGGAATCGATAAAGAACGCTATGATAGAAGCAGGCGGCGGAATGAGCCCAAAGGAGAGGAGAGAGTTCTACAGGGATTTCTACCTGGCAATACTCGGCAAGCCTAAAGGTCCGAGGGCAGCACCCCTCCTAGCCGTGCTGGACAAGGAAATGGTTATAGAGAGGCTCAGGCTTGCATCGAGGGGTGAGTGATTCTTGACGCCGGGGCTATATACTAGGACGGGAGATGAAGGTATGACCTATTGCTACTTCCTAAATAAGAGGATACCAAAGGACCACCCTGTAATGGAGTTTATAGGAACCCTGGATGAAGCAAATAGTAGCATAGGCCACGCCATAAGCCTCCTAAAAGACGTACCAGGCTCCGAGGAGATCGCGGAAACCCTGAGAAACGTGCAGAGGCTAATATTCAGAATAGGATTCCTACCCGCCAAACCTGAGAGTCTCTCCGAGAAAGACATAGAGTGGATGGAGAATCTAATAGACAAGTACTACGGGAAAGCCCCATTAACGAATTTCATACTCCCAGGAGGCCATCCCGCGGCGTCACAGCTCCATATAGCAAGAACCATCACGAGGAGGGCTGAGAGAAGACTGGTAAGACTGGTTGGAGAAGGACTATACCCAAGAATAGCGTTGAAGGCAGTGAACAGGCTAAGCGACCTCCTCTTCGCAATAGCCTTATATATCAATAAGATAGCGGGCGTGGAGGAAGTGCCCCTCTAAGGCGATGCGGGCTCCTGGGGACAGGCCACTTCACCGGCCCCCTGATTAAAGGGAGGCCTCTGTTGATGGCGTATCTATCATCGCCCTGCTATACGTTCAACTAGTGTGAATAAAGGATTTAAGAATCTTGGATAGGCTCCCCGGGCTTTTCAGTGCAAGTCTCAGCAGACTCGCCTTTGTGAAGTCTCCTAGACCAACCCTTATGATAACCTCTGGATTCAATGATCTTAGGAAGTCTGCCCGCGACTTAGGCGCCAGCTTCTTTACTCCCTCGAGTATTCTTCTCTGCAAGCTAACCTTCCAGTATACACTTGATTTCTTAATAGCTTGAACAGGGTCTTTACCTCTGGCCAGCGCTTCGCCGACCTCGTATCCGATGATCATTGAAGGCCTTATGCCTTCCCCGGTTAATGGGAAAACGGATCCTATAGCCTCTCCCACAGCTAAGATGTCTTCTGACGGGATTATTCCTCCAACAGCTAGTTTTGCACCTTCCAGCGGTGATATAGGCGTGGAGCCTCTTATCCTACTGTCCTTCTTGATGAACTTGCTAAGGAGTAGTCGAAGGGTTTTCGCGTCCCTGAATCCTCCTACTCCCACTTTAACAGTGTTTCTATCGAGTGGGAAGACCCAGTAGTATCCTATTATGTCTGAGTCGAAGTAGAACTCAAACATTTCTCCCCAGGACGTACTGGTTTTCAGGTGTATTTGAACAGCATTTATGGTTTCTCCCTTGTACCACGGTACACCGGTAGCTATAACCAGGTTTTCCTTGCGTGACAGTGATTTCAGCTTGCTGGGAGTGACAGGGCTCTTATACCTAACCTCTAGTCCGTACTCTCTAGCCAGCTCTTCGAGCATTACTCTCTTATCAACGATTACCCCCAGGTTGTTACCAGTATAGTCGAGGGCGTGTTTCCCGTCTACATACAGTGAAGCACCATCTATATGCTTCAAAATGGATTCTTCAGGTATTTTGAATGGAAGTGTTCCCGGTAGAGGTATACCCCACCCACACGGCTTCAGGGCAAGCCTCGGAGCTGCTTCTAGAAGTGTTACATTATAGCCGTGTTTGGACAGGTTCACTGCTGAAGCTATACCTGCCGGGCCAGCGCCTATGATGGTGTAGCCGTCGTTTTCAGCCACTCTTCACCGCACCCTAGCCAATTTATCTAGTGCAGGGGTTCTTTATAAAGGACGTAGAGGTATTATATATGAAGTAAAAGGGTGTGCATTTGATTGATGAACAAAGAGTCTAAGATACTTGAAACCAGGCCTCACCCGGCGAGTTTCCTGTGGTCGTACCTGCTCTGGATATACCTGTTCATAGTGTCTATTGTGACGTATCTGGACCCAAGCGTTTACTCACCCCTCTGCGGCAGGATTAGCTTCGTATCATGCAGCCACATAGCGTTTGCATCCTGGATTGTACTGGTTATTGTGCCGTTCCTGGTCAAAGCGTATAAGGACGTGTCTATAGGCTACCTCCTACTCGGCATACTCATAATTGCATTCGGCCCCATACTACAGGTCCTCGGCTACGGGGGCTGGGAATACTCTTACATCGCAGGCATCGTTCTAGGATTAATTGGTGTAGCGGCGATAGAAGCCCATAGGCGGGCCCACCACTACACCATTACTGATAGGCGGGTCATCATAGAATACAATAGCTTCTACAAGAAAAGGAGGAGGGATCTGGTTTACGAGCGGGTTCAGGAATTCATAGTGGAGAAGCCTTTGCTTGGAAGGATATTCAATTTCGGCCACATATTTCCCATAACGGCATCCGGAATAGGAACCGGTAGTGACGCCATAACAGTAGGCGGCGGAGTGGATGCTAAGGGTGTAATAGGAGGTGTTGCCTCTACTAGGACTGTTGAGATGCCCAGGGCTAAGAGCTTCTATATCCTTTACGGTATACCTGACCCGGAATCCGTGTATGATAAGCTAGTGAATCTCCAGTCTATGAGCCAGTCGGCCCCATATCTAAGGGAGCTGGTTACCGATATGAAGAAACTAGTTGAGGACAAGGAGAAGTGAAGCGCTAAATAGTAACGCTCTACTCCAGATATTTTCCGGGGGTAACTGTTGCAGCAAAGAGGTAGCGTCGGGGCCTACAAGTACAGAGCAGTGATTCTCGACGCGGTCCACGGGTTTATACCTGTAAACGAGGCAGAATACAGTCTCCTCCAGACACCCTTCATGCGTAGACTCCACAATATAACCCAGCTTGGCCTCACTTACCTCGTGTATCCCGGCGCCCACCACACGAGGTTCGAGCATAGTATTGGAGTTATGCATTTGATGGGCAAGTTCTCCGAGAAACTTGCTAGCGTGATGCAGGAGAATAGTGATCTATGCCTCTCAATTACCAGCGAGTGCAAGAAGAGGGAGCTTAAGAACTTCATCCAGCTCTCCAGGCTAACCGGCCTCCTCCACGACCTGGGCCATATGCCTTTCAGCCACCAGCTCGAGATAGCGTTGAGTAATGCTAGGAACGACGGTTTGATCAGTCTGGACTGGATGAACGGTTTCAACGGTAAGATCCACGAATACTATACGTTGAGTTTCATCAGGTCTCTAGCTGAATCCATTGTGGGAAGGAGGCTTAAACTATATCATTTCCTTCAAGGAGTAGAGGATGCCTTATCCCGCTATAAGAACCCCCGGAAGGAGGTCATGGAGAAACTAGGCCTCCGCCCAGGAGCCTTCACGGTGGTGAGCCAGCTCATATCGGGCACTATAGACGCGGACAGACTAGACTATGTCTTAAGGGACTCGTTGCACACGGGAGTGGTCTACGGCCGCGTCGATATTGACAGACTCATATATGCCCTAACACTTGACATAAGCAATGGGAAACCCCAAGTTATGTATGACATAAGGGGGCTTTCAGCGCTGGAAGACATGTTCGACTCGAGGATAAAAATGTACAAATGGCTCTACCTCCACCACAAAAACACATCCTTCTACATAGCTCTAACAAGGATACTGGAGAGAATTATCGATCTGTGGGACAAAATAAGGGAAATTGTATATCCAACACTACCCCGTGACATGTCTATAGAAGAGTTCTTGAACCCGGTCAAAGCAGCAGAGCTAATCGGAGCAGGGCAGATACTCTATGACGAGCAGGAGTTCATCCAAGCAGCTAAAGCCCTCAGATGGCTTGGTGACCCATTAGGCTCTAGATGGGCTTCCAGTATAATGGAGAGAAGGGATCTTCTCCCGGTGTCTATAATAAAGAGGATGGGGGACATTACGCTATACACGAGGGATAAACCACAGGAATTCCTGAGGAAGCTATTCAAATCTATATCTTCACCCGGTAATGTGAAGCTAATCGAAGACAAACTACTGGAGAACTATAAGGCCAAACTAGGCCCCCATTTAAAGGAACAGTGCAAAATACCTGAAAGCAAAGCCAAATTCATTGTCTCAGCCCTCAGCATCGAGAAGAGAGCCTTCAAAAGGGACCTGAAGATTAGAGGCACCAGGATACTAGAAGTGTCCGGTGTATCAAGCCACATAAGGGGAATACACTACTCTGCGAGCGAGCCCATAATATACGTTCACGCCTACTCGGAGGATACATGTGAACACATCTTCATAAGGAGGAACTCTAGCCGGATAAAAGAGCTTGTTATAGAAGTATTGGCAACCATGGATTAGCCTAGAACTCATATCCCAGCGACAGCCCAGCTTCCTCTAGCATCTTCTCAGCCATGAAATAAGGGATCAACGCCAACGCTTGCGTGTACTTGTTATCTGGTAGGTCCCAAATGAACCTGCCGGCCTCCTCTACAACTGAGCGTAGCCTGCTGATTCCCTTCTTAACATACTCCGCGTAGTCAGGTATATCATCGTCAACCCATTCCCTGCCGGGGTCGAGGTATTTTATGAAGAGCTTCACTCCGGGCTGGATCTTGCTCCAAGGAGTGTTTTCCTGTACTGTTGCGAGGTCAACTATGTCATCGGCTATCTGGTATGCCAAGCCCAGCTTGTCCCCGTACTTGCTAAGCGTGTCTATATACTCATCCCGCCCAGCCGATATAGCGCCCAGTATTACAGCCAGCCTGAACAGCGCCCCCGTCTTATAGATTGCAACGTTCTCATAGTCCTCAGGTTTCAGTATAGGGTAAAGGAAGCTATCAGCGACCTCTCCCCTGGTGGTCTGTTCCCAAGCCCTTATAACATGCATTATCGCCTTGAAACCGTATTTCTCCACGATCCTCTGGGCTACAGATATTATCAGAACGCTTACAAGCACCGTCTTAGATATGCCGTGGACGATCCAGCTCGCCTTCCTATTCCGCCGGAACTCGTCGACATCCACGACATCGTCTAGCGCGAGCGAGGCGGCCTGGACCAACTCTATAGCTACCGCGGCATCAAGGGCGTCTTCGGCGTTACCTCCCAGAGCCTTCGCTGTTAGAATTGTAAGGAACCCCCTGAACCTTTTACCGCCCTCAGTAATGTACCTCTGTATCTCCAGGACCTGGGTGTGCTTGTCAATAGAGAACTCCTTGAGCCTCTCATCTATCAATTCCCTAGATCTAATCCACTCGTCTACAATAACCTTCTTTATATCCTCGACCTGCTCACTGTTAAGCGCTGTCAGCTCCAACGCCTGCACCTTCAATCCACATGAAGAATGACCATTGGGACATATATTAATACATCCATAAATAGACGCAAACGCAACCTTAATCCCCGGGTGCACACGTTTTGGATCTCCAGGAAATCTATAATGATTCCCTGAATGCAATCAAGGTAATATCCGGGCCGCTTCACGAGACACCACTAGACTTCTCCTCAACATACAGCAGGATAACAGGGGCGAAAGTATACCTGAAACTAGAAAACCTACAGAAAACTGGTTCATTCAAGGTACGAGGAGCTTACTACAAAATATGGAGCCTAAAAGACAACGAAAAGAAAGGCGTTGTCGCGGCAAGCGCCGGGAACCATGCCCAAGGAGTGGCATTCGCAGCATCCAAGCAGGGCATACCGTCCATCATAGTTATGCCTGAAACAGCCCCTATTTCGAAGGTTGAAGCCACAAAGAATTACGGAGCCGAAGTGGTTCTGCATGGAAGAGTCTACGATGACGCTCTATCCAAAGCCCTAGAAATAGCCGAAGAGAAAGGCTACACATTCATCCATCCCTTCGATGATCCCAAAATAATAGCTGGACAAGGGACAATCTTGCTTGAAGCCGCTAAACAACTGGGAGGTAAACCGGACACTGTAATCGTCCCCATAGGAGGCGGGGGGCTAGCATCTGGTATAATAGCAGTGGCAAGATCGTTGTGGGGAAATAGTGTTAGGGTAATAGGCGTAGAACCAAGCTATGCCGCCAAGTTCACTGAAAGCATTAAGAAGGGTCACCCGGTAACTGTTCCCGCCAGACCAGGAATAATGGACGGGCTAGTCGTTAAGAAACCCGGTAACATAACATTCAACATAATATCAAGGCACATAGACGGCATAGTCACAGTTGACGACAAAGAGGTCAGCCAGGCAATATACCTATTGCTGGAGAGGAATAAAACACTTGCAGAAGGCGCTGGAGCAGCACCCCTCGCAGCCCTACTATCAGGGAAGATCAGTGTGAGAGAGAACGAGAAAGTGCTACTCGTAGTTTCCGGGGGAAACATTGATCCCTCGAGACTTGTGAGAGTAATAAACTATCAGCTAGGAAGGAGGCATAGGATAATAAGGCTGGAGGGATTAATCCCCGATGAACCAGGATCCCTTAACACTGTCCTAGAGATATTCGCCAAGGCGAGGCTTAACATCATAGATATCCGGCATGACCGGGTAAGCCCGGTCCTCGAGCCTGGATGGGCTAAAATAGAAGTGTTCGCGGAGACGCCGAGCGAAGAGGCTGTTAGGAAAGTTTTAGAGAAACTAAGCGGTGAGGGGTTCCCATTTAGAATACTGAAATTCTAGTTTCTTACTCTATCACCGTGATGTTTTCCTCGGGGAACCCCATCTCTATAAGTATTTCCTTGACACGATCCCTGTGGTCTCCCTGTAGCTCTATCCTTCCATCCTTAGCTGTTCCTCCGGTCGCCAACCTCCTCTTAAGATCTGACGCCAGTTTCTTCAGGTTGACCTCCTTCTCGTTTAAACCATCTATAATGGTTACCTCCTTACCAAACCGCCTCTTTTCAAGCCTTATCTTTATCTCCTGTTGCTCGGTGACAAGTTGCTCGCAGAGCTCGGGGGGTAGTCCTCCGCAGAGAGAATCGAGTTCACCCATGGCTTTTCTTACACCCATACATGTTTTACACGTAAATTACACGTGGTTCCATAGTAACGGAATGGGGGTTCGGAAAAAATAAATATTTATCCTCTCGCACACAAAACCACATTAATCCAGGTGTACCATAGTGGAAAGATATGTCGAGAACGACGAGGACATCGAGTACCTATGCCCTAACTGTGGGGCAATAGTCAAGAGGAGCGAGATAGAGCTCCTGCCAAGCCTCATGTGCCCCCGATGCGGTTTCAGGGGATTGTTCAAGCTGAAAAGGCCAGGCAAAATACTCTTCAGGGCCGTCTAACCCTTCAAGTATTTCCTCTTAAACACCATGGCGGACAACTCAACGACCAACTTAGCCGCTAGAACACTCGTTATCCCCGAAGGATCGTAGGAAGGGTTAGCCTCCATAACGTCGAACCCTATGATCCTATCATCAATTATTCTCCATAGGAAGTCTAGTACAAATGATGGAGACAACCCCTCTGGCTCAGGGTTCCCTACCCCTGGAGCGTATGAAGGATCGAAGACGTCCATATCTATGCTGACGTAGAACCGGTTGCAGCTAGAAAGGAACCTTTTAGCCTTCAGAACAGTCATTTCCAACCCAATATCTCTTGCCTCCAAACTAGTGACAACCTCGAACCCCTTGCTCTCCGCGAACCCGAATTCGTCAGGCGAGAACCCCCTAGCTCCGAGGTAGAAGACACTCAGTCTTCCACCATACTTTTCCCATAGCCTCCTAACAACACTGGCATGACTATACAAACAGCCGAGATACTCTTTCCGGAGATCCATGTGAGCGTCAATCCACACGAGACAAGGCTCTAGGCTCCTATAAGCAGATAAAGCCCCCAGTGTACCAAGATGCTCACCTCCGATCATAACGATAGTCTTATCCCGCTGTGTGGAAACATCCTTGTATACGTCCTCAACCCTCCTCACAGTCTCCTTCGGGTCACCGTACACGACTGCAACATCGCCTAGATCACTTATCCCCCCATGGTAGTCTATGTCGACCCCCGCTCTCAGACTGTTGTATTCAATATACCTCGAAGCTTTACGGATCTCTGATGGCCCGAATCTTTGCCCGGGCCTATACGAGGAGGTAGAGTCATATGGGAATCCAACGAGTAGAAACCTACTCTTATCTACCGGGCTAGAGTACCCGCCGAAGCTCTCCGGGTTCTCCAGCAAGTACAATGACTCCATCAGCGACACCCACTGGTAAAACCTGGCTTCTTTATTTATAATCCTATACCGTTCCCACTAGCAATCCCGGGTAGACCGTTATGGCGAGCGTTGAGGAAGACAAGTATGAGAGGCTCATGGATCTAGCTAAGAGAAGGGGGTTCCTATGGCCCTCCTACGAGATATACGGCGGTGTAGCAGGCTTCTACGACCTAGGGCCATACGGTATCTCACTGAAGAACAACATAATCAACAAGTGGAGGGAGTACTTCATTAGGAGACACCAGGACATGGTCGTAGAAGTCGAGACCCCGGTTATAGGACCCGCAAAAGTCTACGAGGCATCCGGCCACGTAGAGAATTTCACGGATCCAATAGTCGAATGCCTCAAGTGCGGCCGGAAGTTCAGGGCAGACCACCTTGTGGAGGAAAAGCTGGGTATAAGCGTGGAGGGGCTCACCCCAGAGGAGCTAACTAAGCTGATAAGAGAGAACAACATTAAATGCCCCGTATGCGGCGGCGAGCTAGGAGAAGTCAAGACGTTCAACCTGCTCTTCGAGACTAGAATAGGGCCGTACGAGTCTAACAAGGGGTACATACGTCCAGAGCTAGCCCAAGGCATCTTCGTAGCCTTCAAGAGAGTCCTCGAGGCAATGAGGAACAGGCTACCACTGGGTATAGCCCAGATAGGCAGGGTCGGTAGAAACGAGATAAGCCCCCGTCAGGGAGTCATAAGGCTCAGAGAGTTCACAATAATGGAGATGGAGTTCTTCATAGACCCGAAGAGAGAGGAATGCCCCATCCTCAGCAAAGTTGAGGACGTAGATCTCTACATACTGACGCAGAAGGCTAGGCTGAACGGGGAACCGCCGGAAAAGTACAAGGCGGGAGAAGCTGTAGATGAGGGGATCATCGTACACGGATGCCTGGCTTACTGGATGGTTGTAGGAAAGAAGTTCGTCGAAAGCCTCGGAATACCTGGCGACAGCATAATGTTCGAGGACAAACTCCCTGATGAACGAGCCCACTATAGTAGCCAGACATTCGACCAGAAAGTAAAGGTGTCTAGGTGGGGATGGATCGAAATAGCGGGACACAGCTATAGAGGCAACTATGACCTCTCCAGGCACATGAAATACAGTGGTAAAGACCTAAGAGTATACAGGAGCTATCCTGAACCGGTGATCAGGAAGACTGTGAAGTACCTGGTCAACAAAGCCCTTATAGGCAGGATGTACAAGAAGGACGCGCCTAACGTAATATCTATCATAGAGAAGTATGGTGTAGAGAAACTGTACAATGAACTAGCCGACAAGGAGGCTATTGTAATAGACGGCTACCGTATCACCAAGGACATGATTATAATGAAAATTGTCGAAGAAAAGATTACCGGAGAGAAATTCGTTCCACACGTGATAGAACCCTCCTTCGGAACTGATAGAATAGTATTCGCCACACTGGAACACGCGTATAGAGAGAAAGATGGAAGGAGAATACTAAGCTTCCCCAGGGACATAGCCCCCGTCCAAGTATCTGTCTTCCCTCTAATAGAGAAAGATGAAAAACTAAGGGAAATAGCTACCAGCTTATACAGGGACCTAGTTGACAAGGGGTTCACGGCAATCTATGACGACTCGGGGAACATAGGTAGAAGATATGCTCGGAGCGACGAGATAGGAGTACCGTTCGCCGTAACCGTGGACTACCAGACACTAGAAGATAAAACCGTAACCGTGAGGGACAGGGATACATGGAGGCAGGTTAGGGTTAACATTAATAGATTACCAAACCTAATTAGAATAGGACTTGGAAGCAAGCTTCCATTGGAGGAGCTTGTATCCAAAATATGACGGAAGGGTGGGATCGAGGCATGAGCGGCGAAGAGAGGAGGATTGACAAGATACTCGACTTCATACCATCAGCGAGCCAGCTCAAGGAAACCAGGAAAGTCCTCAGGGAAAAAAGGGTTAGAATAAGATACGATGACGAACTCGACGAAGAAGAAGCAAGAATATCATCCAGGCTCGCCAGGGAACTCGGTATAAAAGACTACCTGGAAATAGTAGTAGCGGGCAAGAAGAGGTTCGCTTTCAAAGCCATAATCGAGGATGACGTAGAGGAAAACATAGTCTATGTAAACGGAGATCTAATGGAGGAGCACGGCATAGCAGACAACAGCATAGCCACAGTCAGGGCCCATAAGGGAGGAGAGAAGCTGGGAGTAAGACTAGACATTTCCTCGGAAGAGTAAAAACACCAACCTCCCCATAGCTATATGAACTCTAATCCACGCATTTTCTAAAAATGGTGCAGTATGATTGTCGGTGAGTGACCTAGAGGCAATACTCTACCAGAGACTCGACCTAATAGACTACGCGGAGGCCATGATAGAAAAGATAAAAACCGGGGAAAAAGACGAATCCGCCATAACAGAGCTATCACACATAATTGGCAGGCTGAGAGTACTGAGAACAAGGTTACACGAATTAATCACCAGAATCGGGTCAAGCAATGATGTCGATACACTATTATCTTATTACAAGTTCATATCAGCCCCCAAAGAACAGGAAATACTTTCCACTCTACTCCTCCTCGACGTAGGAGACGATGATTTCAAGGAGACCGTGAGAAAAGACCTCGACGACCTATCACGGCTACTGACCAGCCTAACCACATAGCACTTCACACAACGCTGTATTCACAGGGATCCTTTAACTTTTTAAACACGAATAATCGAAAGCATACTAATAGAAACTGATTAACCAGTAACAGACCAGTAGGTGTGTAGGATGGGAGAGGAATACTATGAAGAAGCCGATATGTACAATGAGAACAACGTGGTTGAGGAATCGATAGCTGAGATGAGCATAAAAGAACAACTCTCCAACATAGCGATAAACTTCTCAAACATGGCTTCAACCGCTTCAAAAATGATAGAAATAGCCCTGAACGCCGAGAACGACGATCTGGCAGTGGAGAAACTCAAGAAAATGTATGAACGCGAGATACTGGGAGTCAAGGACAAGATCGACGGCGGCAGAGAAAGGCTCTTCCGCTACCTGTCCCGTATGAGGGAAACTATCTCCTACCTTTCAGCCTACGCTCAAATATCCATACTGTACACCAAAGCAGCACAGTACATCGAGGGGTTCGCGTATAGGTTATTCCTTTACACCAGTAAATACCAGAAAATAGACGATGACGTCAAGCAAGACCTGAGAAAGCTCTCTGGATACCTGGTCGATATGTCGGGTAGCCTCATAAGAGTCTTCCGAAGCCTAGGGGTTAACAAGACAATAGTCCGGGACGCCATATCAGACGTTAAAATAAAGGAAGAAGAAGCAGACTCGGCCTACAGGACTCTCTATGTAAAAGTCATAGAGAGATACTCCAGTAATGTGAAGAACCTGCTGTTACTGGCGGGACTTGTCGACAGCTTGGAAAACTCCATAGACCTCCTGAAAGACATTAGTGATTACAGTCTAATACTCATATAACTCCATCATCCCCCACATGACACTCCGAGCATTATAGAAACAAGAACGAGAAGCCTCCACCCTAACCTCATAACCGTCTTAGACCACGGATTAATCCTACACGTTAGTTCTCAAGGTGTCAAGAATTGGATGAGAAAATAAAGGGGTACCTGCACGGCAAATCAGTTATTGTACCCGATACTATCCAATCAAAGAAACTCTATACACACGGGTTCTACGGTAAACCCCTAGGGGTAGATAAGCCGGGTAAAACAGAGTGGAGTGCCCCCCTTATACTCTCCCTACTTGAAGCCCTCTACCTCACCGAGAAAGGAATCCTAGAGGTCTATGATGCAGAGCAAGACAGTATGATAGGTCCGGACCGCCTGAAAGCCCTGCTTTCCAATAGGGAGAAAACGCTCTACATGGTATACAGGGACCTCCGGAACAGGAAGCTTATAGTGAGGTCGGGGCTTAAGTTCGGCGCGCCATTCGCCGTCTATAGATTCGGCCCGGGCATCGACCATGCCCCCTTCATAGTTGAGGTGAAAGAGAAGGATGAGGTTTTCGACCCAATCGACATTGTAAGGGCTGGAAGACTAGGGCACAGCGTCAAGAAAACGTATGTCGTCGCACTGGTTTCAGAGTCGAATGTCTCCTACATAATATTTAAATGGTTTAAGCCCTAGTATTCTATTCTAAAGGAACACTTGGAAGCGGTGAACTAGACAGCAAGGATTTTTAACTGGTGAGCAGACTGTGAGTATTCTCCTCGTCAAGGTGGTGTTCCTATATGTCCTATAGAGACAGGAGAGATAATCGAGAACGAGGCTATGGACGCGGAGGCTACAGTAGAGACCGGCGCCACAGCGGTGGAAACCCAAGGTATACCAGCAGGCCGAGGCAGCAGCCAAGGGACCACCGAGACCAACAAGGCCGCCAGTCTAAGCCCATGCCGAAGCCCAACGGAGTAATGTGCAGCCCCTTATGCCCATACTTCCGCTGTAGCAAGAAAGCTCTGCTCATCACAACAGAGCACTACCGCGGGCAACCCATAAAAGAGGCTTACTGCAGGTGGATAGGTGACAAGTGCATAGGTGCACAGTGCCAGTATGCATACTGTGCACTCCAAAAAATGTTGCCTGACGGTAGGTGTGGATGGGCGCTGGAGAAGAGGCAGAGGGCCAAGAAGGAGTTCGACGAGGAGCTGGAGGGAGAGGAGTTCAGCTTTAGGTCTAAGAGTCTTCTAAGCAAGCTGGGGTTCAAGGAGGACGAGTTCTAGCTGTCCCCCCAGTGCTTATATAGCTCATTGTCAACTCCAAGTACATCCAGTATTTTACCCGCTATAAAACCCACCATATCATCTATCGTCCTAGGATTATAGTAGAACCCGGGTGAAGCGGGGAGAACAACTGCTCCAGCCTTAGCCAGCTTCAACAGGTTCTCAAGGTCGATAATGCTGAGAGGAGTCTCCCTCGGTACTACTACAAGTCTCCTCCTCATCCGAAGCATAGACCCGGCAGCTCTGGCGATGAGATTGTCCTGTATTCCATTCGCTATCTTCGCTATGGTGTTCATGCTGGCAGGAACCACGACCATGCACTCGGGTAGTCCGCTGCTACTAGCGAATGGCGCTCTGAAATCATCCTCGCTGTAAACAGTTATTCCACCCGGTATCCTGGGCTCCCTGCCCAGCTCCAGCCGCGCGACCTCAATGGCCGACTCGGATAGTATTACACCCTCTATGTTCACACCCAAGTCGATAGAGGCCTCAAGGAGCTTTTCCGCGTAAGCTATTCCACTAGCTCCTGTTACTGCTACTAGAACACTTTTACATCCGGGCACTCGGTTTCACCTAACACCTCACTAACTCCTTCAACCATTTCAGCATACGCCTTACCGCCGTAAGCGACAAACACAACTACATCCGGGTGTTCACTAGCTTTAACAACTTCAGCCATGGCCTTGGCAACTTCCCTGACACCCAGCCCTCCGACACCCGCGCCCATCGCGGGGAATGCTACGCTTTTAACGCCTAGTCTAACAGCCTCCTCTAACGCCGCCCTGGTTGCTTTCACCGCGTTCTCGAGAGGTATCCTCATAGCGGGATACTCCATTGTCGGGGCATGGATAACGTATTTAGCTTTAAGCCTGCCGGCAGTCGTTGACACTGCTCTACCAACGGGAACTGGGCCCTTACTAACAGCCTCCTTCTCTATCTCAACTCCTCCCTTCCTTTTAATCGCTCCAGCCACTCCGCCGCCCATCCAGAGCTGGCTGTTGGCAGCGTTTACAATGGCGTCAACATTAGCCTCAGTTATGTCCCCCTCAACAACTACCAGGACACCTTTCCCAATATCGAAGCACTTCACTCCAGGAACACCCCTCTTCCAACTAAACAATTATAGTTAAGCGTTCCCCTTAAACTATATGTAAAACCATACTCCAGCTGGTGCTAGGCCGTTGCCTAGGAGGAAGAAAATAACTGCACGGGACAAAGTTCTCATGGCGCTTGAAGAGTCCAGCAGGCCGTTGAGAGTCACGGAGATCTCATCTATGACAGGAGTGAACTACAATACAGTTAGAGGAGTTCTCTACAGGTTAATGAAGGAAGGATTAATAACCAGGTATATGGGAGGTTATCTGTTAAAGACTAAGGCGAACAGAAAATAAGTCTAACAGTAAACTGGGTAAACCGTGGTGTTCAACACTATAACCAGTAGAGGTGGGTGACCAGTGGGCGAGTGTAGAGTTGTGGCTATCGGCGACTGGGATGCCGACGGCACTGTGGCAGCAGCGCTAGTAAAGTATGCACAGAGGGTTCTGAAGTCATATCCTGTCAAGGGCGAGTGTAGCTTCGAGTCAATGCCAGCGGGTCCCAGAAGCATTGATAGTGTATTGAAGGAGGTTGAGTGCCCTACTGTCCTTATGATCCTGGATATTCCCTTCACCCCTAACGTCAAGAGCGCTATAGAAGAGTTCCGGGGCAGATGCGGTGACTCGAGAATAATCTATATAGACCATCACAGGTCCACGATTGTGTCTTCAGTAGAGCTGGAGGACAATTACCGTGTCGAGGTAATTACAGGTGTCACACCTACAAGTATCCTCCTCTACAACATTCTGAGAAGCCTGGGGCTAACATTAACGCCTAGGCTGAAAGAGTTCTCTAAGGCAATAGGTATCCTAGAGCACAGTAGTAGGTATATAGATGAGAACGTGTCGAAGAAAATGGTTGATCTAGCAGCCAGTATATCGAAGACGTTGAACGTTGAGCATGACCCCCAGCTGTGGCAGAGGTTTGTGGACTGGCTTGCTTCACCATTGCCTTTCGACGAGTTCAAATTCAAGCCAAAGTCGATCAAGGCCGAGGCCAAGGTGGAAGTAAAGGATCTATCCCAGATGATTGCGGATGAAAGGGATAAAGAGCTCAAGGAGCTTTCCAGGGAACTGGCTATGAGCGCCCAGAACCTGGGATATATCAAGCTTGTAGATGCGAGGAAGAAGTGGAGGAAGAGGGGGGCAACTGCTCTGGCCTCAAAGATCTACGGTATTCTTAGAAGCCCAGTTGCTTTACTCGTTTCTACCTCGGAGGGCTATACGCTTCTCATAGTCAGGGCTAATAGGGGTCTTGCACAGAGAATAGTGGACTACCTCGACGTTCAGGGTGCCATAGTTGACAAGGGAGGCCACGGTAACATTGCAATGGCGAGGCTGAGGGATGATATTAGCATAGAGAAGCTGAAATCCCTCCTCAGGAGAGCCGTGGTAAGCGCGATGTAGTTTTTAGGCAATTGTACAAGCATACATAGACAAAGAATGATAATACTCCTAGTAAACGATAGATATAAACGGGTAGCTCACGTTCGAACAGACTATCGTCTGACCCGGTGAACAATCATGGCACAACCCTACATAGTAGACATGGTGAGAACTCCTGTCGGAAGATTCGGTAAGAGCCTGAGGAACGAGCATCCGGCAGAGCTAGCTTCCTATGCGGCCAGGAAACTCGTGGAGAAAACTGGTCTGTCTCCCAGCGAGATAGACTTCGTTATAATGGGCCACGTCATAAGGGCCGGGACGAGCATGGATACTGCCAGGCAGGTAGTTATCCGCTCAGGGTTCCCCAAGGAGATAGATGGAATGACTGTTGACATGGTTTGCGCCAGTGGAATGGCGGCCCTAATCACGGCGCACCAGATCATTAGGAACGGTGATGCAGACGTTATTATTGCAGGAGGAGTAGAATCCATGAGCTACGCACCCATCATGTTGCCAAGCAATGCCAGATGGGGCATAAGGCACCTCATAGGTAGGAAAGCGGAGCTTGTAGACGCCATGGTACACGACGGTCTCTACGATATTTTCGAGAAAAGGGTTATGGGTGAAGAAGCTGATCTAGTCGCAAAAGAACACGGTGCAACCAGGGAGGAGCTGGACTGGATAGCGTATGAGAGCTTCAGGAGAGCCGCCGAAGCATGGGACAAGGGATACATGAGTGAACACGTAGTTCCATACGAGAAAAACGGGCAAACGATTCTAGATACAGACGAGGGGATAAGGCGGGATACAAGCCTGGAAAAACTCGGCAGGCTCCCACCAGCATTCTTCCCAGACGGCCTTCATACAGCAGGTAACAGCAGTCAGCTGAGCGATGGCGCTGCAGTACTCCTCGTTATGAGCGAGGACAAGATGAAAGAGCTCGGATACAAGCCTAGGGCGAAAATACTCGGGTACACTTATACTGGAGTTGAGACTTGGAGGTTCCCCGAGGCGCCTGTTTACGCGGTAAAGAAGCTCTTGGCCAAGCTTAACCTGACTGTAAACGATATTGACTACTGGGAGAACAATGAGGCATTCGCAGTGTCAAGCTGGCTCATGCATCACCTACTGGGGATTCCCTATGAGAAACTTAATGTTCACGGCGGGGCCATAGCCATTGGCCACCCGCTCGGGATGAGCGGTGCCAGAATAACCATGGAGCTGATAAACGTGCTTGAGAGGCACGGCGGTAAACGGGGAGTCGCAAGCATTTGTCATGGCTTGGGAGGAGCCGCCGCCCTAGCCCTCGAGCTTGCCTAGCCTTTATGTTTCCTCAGCCATTCCGCCATTCTCTGGTAGTCCCCGAATCTATCCGTGAAGCTTGAGAGAAGCTTCATCCTCTGCCTCCTCCTTGCTAGTCCCTCCATGTAAATAGCTTCCTCCTCTTTATCACGTGGCTTATACTGTGGCACAGGCTTTGAATGACCGTCAGGCCCTACGTGGACTAGGGTGAAGTATGCAGTTGTTATATGCCTCTCGTCACCTGTCATCTCGTTCCTTGACACTACTTTTACAGTTGTTTCTATGCTTTTCCTACCGACGAACGTTAAAGCCGAATAGAACTGAATGGTTTCACCTACCCATATAGGCGAGTAGAAGCAAGTATAGTCAACTGAGGCGGTTACAACAGGATCATGAACATACCTCAACCCTGTTATGCCGGCAAGTTCATCCATAACGTACAGGAGTTTGCTGGCGTCAACAACATCAAGCATCACAGTATCCTCTGGGTAAGCGAACCTATAGCTCTCCAACGATAAACCGGGAACCAGCGGCTTGGGCTTCGACACGTCTCTTATAACCTCTAATTTATTTCTACTGCACCTGTTACCCATGCTTCTCCTCCTCATAGCGTCCAGGAAAAGCATTTCCTCAACGCTGTCACTGGGTTTAACAACGGCGGAAACCTTCCTAGGCCTCAAGTCTCGGTCAACAGCGACCATTGTGAGGTGCGCCAGCGTTGTGACTCTACGCTCACCGGTCTCAGGGTTCTCTGCCTCCATTAGGGTTGTGAGAGATAGACTAGTCTCTCCAACCAGTTCAACCCAGCTTGTAACGACACTATTCTCACCTATCCGGACAGGGGAAACGAAGAAGACGTGGTCTAGGCTAGCTAGGACAACTGGCCCTCTAGCTACTCTCGTCGCAGCCAGGTTTGACGTGGCAATTATCCACTCGAGAGCTATGCCGCCGTGAAGGAGGTTGATCGGATTAGCGTGCCTAGGAAGGACTGTGTATACTGCTTCGACGACTGTTTTCGATATGTTGCATATTCTAGAGGATCCTTCTGGCTTGTCCATACGTGGTATCCCTTGATCACTAGTTGCGGAGGGTAACCTATAAACAGTATAGTGTTCCACGATCTCTAGTTGGGAGGGGCGTTGACGTGGAACCCCTGAACAGCGGAGCTGTAGGCTTTGATGATGCCTCGCATCACCGAGCCCCTCCACGCTTGTTCAAGAGATCTATTAGCTCGTAACGGGACTTCAAGTCTACTAGGAAAGCCTTAGTGTCATCGACAAGCCTCCTAGCGACATCAACCTTCCTCCTAAGCCCAGGCACCAGGGAGTCAGGATAGTCAAGGCCTTTCAGCTCCACATAAATCAAGTTCATCCACTCGAACAGCTCTTCCGCTGATCCCACATCTCTCTTACCCAGATAGTCGAGGGCAAGCCTCCTCAGCTCGCCTACAGTATCAGCCAGCCCCTGGAGATAGGGGACATAGGGAACTCTAAGCTCTCCGGGACCAGGCACCCTCCTCTCAGTTACAATCCTATAGAAAACCTCGGCCTCAACATACTCTGAAACAGCGTTGTTGACGAACCCAGAATAGTAAAGCTCTGGATAGGGGCTGGTCATCTCGAGAAGGCTCATAGCGGTATCGCGGCATTTCTCTAAATAAACTCTCGCACCGTCGATATCCCCGTTCAAGAGTCTCGTGATGCTCCATCCGCTCAGCCTTATAACGTCTCTACTAATCTTCAATGCTTCATTCCTAACATTATCCAGCTCATCAAGCTTTCTCTTCACATCCTCAATAATCCTGGATAAACCTTCCTCCAATTACACGGCCACCTCATCCGTATATTTAACCTAGTATGCAACAATAAACCTATTGAGAAACCTGTTCCAAGTGGAGAGTAAGGGTGGACAGTCTAGTTGGACGGTGCAAAACTATTCATATACAAGAGAGCCGAGGACCTAGCCATTACAGGCCTACTCGACCTGGAGGAAGCGCCTCCAAGCGATCTCAGCGAGAATATTAACCTTAACGAGTTCCTCGAAGTCCAAACCGCACTCTCATACTCCACCACATGGGGGTCTATACTCCTGGTTTACTACGGTATAGAGGTACCGGTCTACATAGCCCGTCTCCCCCCGGTGCAATACTTCTACGTTAACACTGGATGCGGGGAGGCGCAGGGCGGGACTAGGGTAAAGGACAGTGTCCTCCTGAAATTCTGGGCATACCTGACGTTGAACAAGCTCGACCGGGCTTTCCAAGCCATAGGATCTCCGTGCCTCCGACTCGACTATCCCAAGGATACATGTATATCCTATGCAGTTCAACCGGGCTGTGAAGCCTCAATAAAAGCAAAGCCGTCCCCGGCGGGATTGATAGATGAGTCGAAGCTCCCCCCTTATCTGAAAGGTAAGGTTTCCTAATAATTATAATCGGGCGACACAATAATTACACTAGGCTGGGCGGGTGACCGGTTATTTCTGTGGACCGAGACGTGGAGAGGCTTATTGACCAGTTGAAGAAAGCTATGAATCTCACTACTTACGAGGCTAAGCTATACTTGGCTCTCCTGGAGGGAGCCGAGAATCCCCGTGATGCCAGTATTAAGAGCGGCGTCCCGCTGCCGCGGATATACGATGTTGTGAAAATGCTTGAAGTGAAAGGATTCGTCGTCCAAGAGCCCGGGGGGTGGTACAGGCCTCTGCCACCCCGGGCAGTAGCCGCCTCGGTCCTAGCCAAAATAGAGGAGGACGCTAGGAGGCAGGCTCTACTAGTCAACGAGGCCATAAAGAACATTGAGAAAATAGTCCAGGTCAAGAAGGCCGAGCAAGGCATAACCCACCTACGCGGCATCTATAGCCTCGTGAGCGTTGCCGTGGAAGTAGCCACTGAGTCCCGGTTCATATACTTCACAGCATTCAAAGCCGTGAAAAGAGCACGCGAGCTAGCTAGAAGCATAGTAGTCAGCCTATCAGACCTGCTTCCCTACAAGAAGATACGTGTACTAGTCAGGGACGGGGCGAGTATACCGAAAGAGGACCTGGATCTCCTTGAGAACATGGGGATAGAGGTCAGGTACTCGCCATGCGTCTATACCGACATGATGGTCGCTGATAAAAGCGTTATCATAGGCTATGTCGTTGGCGATGATGTCTACGGTATCAGTATACCCGGCGAAGACCTTGCAGGAGAATTGAAGAGCCAGCTGGACGTTATATGGGAGAAGTGCACAAAGGAAATAAGCCGCGGAGAGTGATAAAGGCCATGAGGCTAGTCATAAAGATCAGCGGTAAATACTTCACACCAATAGAAACAGGCTACGCCGACAGGCTAGCCTCAGTACTCCGATCCCTCCACGACAAAGGAGACAGAATCGCCATAGTCGTAGGAGGAGGGAAAACAGCCAGGGACTACATAAAACCGCTTAGAGAACTAGGAGTAAACGAGGGATACCTAGACCTGGTAGGGATAAGGGCCTCCAGGCTGAACGCTTACACACTCGCACTCCTACTAGGCGACAGGGCTTACCCTGAGATACCGAGTAGCATCGAGGAGTTCCTAGAGTTCTGGGCTACCGGTAGAATCGTCGTCGCCGGAGGCTTCCAGCCCGGCCAGTCTACAAACGCTGTCTCCGCCCTCATAGCCGAGGCTGTCAAGGCTGACGTTCTATACAACCTGACCAACGTTGACGGAGTATACACTGATGACCCCAGGAAAAACCCTTCCGCAAGGAAGATAGACGAGATAACCATAAAGGAACTAAAGGAATTATTGTCGGGAAAAACATCCTACGCAGGAACATACGAGTTATTCGACAGGCTGTCACTCGACATTATAGAGAGGTCGAGGATAAAAGTAGTGGTACTCGACGGGTCCGACCCCTACAATATAATAAGGCATCTAAAAGGAGAGAAAATAGGTACCCTGGTCAACCCCGGTTCTCACTAACCAGTTTAACAGCATAATCCATCAGGCCGACAGCCGTAGTGTGTATGAAGCTGCCCTGAACAATAGGATTCTCATTCTCTAGGAAGAACACAGCGTTATCATCGATCTTCCTCACCTCCTCCAGGAACGCCTCAGGACTGGTCTCGCCTTTCTCAGCCAGCCTTACAGCCAGATACACCCAGACCTGTATCTGCTCCAGATGCCTCTCCAAATACTCAACTGCACCGTCATATATACCGTAGTGAGTGGGTCCAATGTAGCTAGGAGCGAAC
>JALUZI010000136.1 GCA_027012045.1 Desulfurococcales archaeon | reverse complement strand
AGCGACTACCGTCCACGACGTCCAGGTGTTTAGTAAGCCCTTGCCCCAGGAGCCTCACGATGCTAAAGTCAGCTTGATAGCCACTCCTACTAGGGTTATTGTCACGGAGCACGGTCGAAGGCAGAGTGAGGCTTGTGGGCTAACACTCGTCTAGAATGGTGTACTTGCTGAGGCATAGGAAGGCCTGTTCGGGGAGCTCCTTATCCTTCGGTGCTGAAACCTTTACTGTCCCATACTGCGTCTCATAAACAGCGAGCCTATACCCCCTCCTATCCCTCGCCTCTATCAGTGAGGCCTTGAAGGATTCACTGCATTGCTCAGAACCTAGTGTGACACCGTCTATAGGCACGACCACGCATTTCCCATCTAGCTCGATCACATTGTGGGCTAGAACCCGGGCAGCCATAGGAGTGGCAGGACTCCAGTATACCTTGTCCCTAGGCCCTGTATCGGCCAGTCTACCCTTGTATATTATGTGTATATAATCGGCCAGCTCGAGCGCCTCGTCCTGGTCGTGCGTGACATGGACAACTGTTACACCAAGGCTCATCAGTATGTTCTTTACTTCCCACCTAAGCGCCTCTCTCAGGCTTAGATCTAGATTGGAGTATGGCTCGTCTAGCAATACTATTCTCGGCTTAGTAATGAGTGCCCGGGCTATCGAGACCCTCTGCTTCTCCCCGCCACTAAGCTCGTCGGGCTTTCTCTTGAGTAATCCTTCTATCCTGAGCATCCGGGCTAAACGGAGTAGTTCGCCGCGAGCACTACTAGGCTTACCGCCCCTCGCTTCTATGGGGAATAGAATGTTTTCTTCGACAGTGAGGTGGGGGAACAGTACTGGTTCCTGGAAAACTATGGAGACCCCTCTATCGTAGGGAGGAGTATGGGTCGAGTCCACACCGTTTAAATAGACCTTGCCTTTTGTTGGTTCTTCTAGGCCAGCTATAATTCTTAGCAAGGTTGTTTTACCGGACCCGGAGGGGCCAAGGATTACATGGTACTTCCTATCGAGAAGTATCAAGCTAATATTTTCTAGCGCCTTCGTCCTCCCGAAATACTTGGATACACCATCAAGTCTTACTGCTTCAGCCACTCCTTACACCTTCCAGCCTAGCTATTATGTAGACGACTATAATTGTGAGAAGTATGAGTATTCCGCTTGCAGCGTATGCTTCCCCGAAAAGCCTGAGCGCTCTATACTGGTATATCGCCACTGCGAGAGTCGTGGTTTTTATTGTTCGGAGGAACAGTGTAGCGCTGAACTCTCCGAGGCTTATAGCGGCTGCTAGGGCGGCTGCAGTTAGATAGGAGTGCCTTGCTATAGGTATGGCTACCCTGAACAGGGTGCCCCAGAATGTTTCTCCTAGAGATATGCTGGCCTCTATGTATTTTCTTGAAACCCTTTCTAACCCTATCCTTATGCTTCTTAGGGCTAGAGGCATGCCGGCGAAAGTGTGGGCTAGTACTATCGCGGCCCAGACGGGGATCCATGGGGGTATAGTTCTCAGCAGTCCTAGACCGAGTGTTATAGGGCTTACAGCTAGCAGCGATACTATGAGTATGTCGTTTATCCTCGTGTAACCTATTGATACTATGGTCGCGATTCCAAGTGAGAGTAGTACGGTCATGAAAGCGTAGTAGAGGCTGTTGAACAGTGTGTCTATAGGGGCTAGGCCTAGCCTGGGGTCGTATACCGTGGATAGTACGTGCCGGTAGTATGATAATGTGTAGTGTCCTGTGATAGGGTTGTATACACTGTAGTATAGGGCTCCTATTATAGGGGCTACTAGGTAAGCGGCTAGGAGGGCTAGGTATATTTTTGCTATGGAAGCAGCTCTTGATGGTAGCCTTACTGTTATACCGGTTGACAGGGGTGCGTGTGGCGATGTGGCCGAGGCTTTCACCATAACCGCTACTACTAATAGGAGGATAGTGTACTGGAGGAGCGCTATGGCTGAGGCTACTGTGGGGTTTTGGAGTATTTTGTAGTACATGTAGATGTCGACTTCTAGTGTACTGTATCTTGGGCCGCCTATGTTTAATGGTATGGCGAAGCTCATGAAGCAGTATATGAATGCCAGTAGCGCGCCTGTTATAGCTCCAGGTTTAGCGTAGGGAATTATTATTTTCCTCCACAGGGTCTTCGAGGACGGTTTGGAGGTCGATAGTATTAGGTCCCAGTGTTCTCTTGGCATGCTTGCAAGGCTGTTGTAGACCATCACTGCTATTAGCGGGGCATTGTAGAAGACGTGTGCCGCTATTATGCCTGGATATCCCTGGCCTAGTGCTGAGAATAGGGGGATTCGGGAAGATATTATTCCGCCGTCCCCGTAGAGGCTTGTGAAACCCATTACAACGACCATCGAGGGAGACATGAAGGCGGTTAGGAGGAGGGTTCTAGTGAGCCTCGACCCCCTAGATGAAAGGGTGATAAGCGCTATTCCACCGGGGAACCCTATGGCTAGTGACGCTATAGTAGAGATTAATGCTTGCTCAACGGTGAATCCTAGTGAGTGTCTTACAACTCTGTTTCCAGTCAATGATTCTACGAGGCCATTCCCGGTGAACGCGTCCTTTATCCCGTTCAACACGGGGATGTAGTATAAAAATAGTATGAGGAGGAACCCGGCTAGGCTAGCTTTTAGTTGAAATCGTTTCAAACCACTGGTTGAGCCATTGTTCAAGGTTGCTTTGTACCTCCCCTTTAGCGAAGTACAGGTTCGCTAGTTCGACGTTGCTGGGGTCTATAGCGTATTTGTATACGTCGGGTAGCTTTGCTTTTATGTTTGCAGGGTACATCCAGTTGTTCAGTGGTATTAGGTCCTGTACTTGCTTGCTTAGGAACCAGTCTATGAATTTTTCAGCGTATTTCTTGTGGGGGGCGTCTTTTAGGAGTGCTATCCCCTCTATCTGGAGCCAAGCCACTGGTTTACCGTTGTACTCGACGAGGGCTGCCTTGTACCTGGTTGTGTTGTAGAAGTACATCGAGTACGCTGGATCGGTGCCATAGCTGACGACGATGTGGTATTTGCCCTTGTCAAATAAATCGTATGCGTCCCCCCAGCTCCCCACGACTTTCGGGTTGCCTTTTATCCACCATGTCGTCCAGTTTCCCAGGTGGTAGTGCTTGTATACTGCTATCTGCCATAGGAGGAAGCCTAGGCCTGTACTGCTTTTCCTGGGGTCTTCGGTTACAAGTGTGTTGACTAGCTTTACCTGTTTACCGTTGATGTTTACTGTTCTTGTTAGTAGGTTTTGGAATGTCAGGTTTGTCATTGCCTGTTCTGGTATGTACTTGGTGTCGTAGACTAGTGCGATAAGGCCGTAGTCGTATGGTGTAACATAGCCTTCTGGGTCTAGTGCTTCTATTAGCTTCTTGTTTATTTCATTGATGTTGCCTGGGGTATACTTCTCCAGTATCCCGGCTTTCTTTGCCTTAGATACTAGAATGTTGTCTATTCCGATTATGATGTCCGCGTAGTGTCGTCCCGCCTTGTATTCCTCTATTGCTTTGGTGAGAGCTGTCCCGGCGTCATCGAATTTTACTACTTCGACCTTGACGCCTGTTGTTCTCTCGAATTCACCGAATACTTTGTCCCAGGTCTCGTTGGGGTTTTTGCCCCAGCCGAGTAGGCTCTCGTATGTATATATTACTATTTTTTTCTCTCCGGTTGATTTGGGTGTGTAGTAGACCGCGTATGCTGCTGTGGCTATTACTGCGATTACGATTATTGTAGCTAGTGTAGCCTGCCACGTCTTCAAGGTCCTCACCGGGTTAAACTATTACTACTGGGTAATGGTAATAAAAGCTTGCCGGCAAGACAATTTATACCCGTCCACACACTATAATCCTATACAGGTGAACACAGGAATTGAGCCTCCTAAGAGAACGGATCAAAGGGGACGTCATAGTAGACGTGAGATACCCTGACACCAAAACATTCCAGCAAGTAATAGACGCCCTCAGCAAGATAATGGACGAGGCAAACATGTACTTCACGCCTGAGGGAGTTAAAGTAAGAGGATTCGACCCGGCTCAGACAAGCTACATAGACCTATACATACCGAGCACCACTTTCCTAGAATACAATATATCATCGGAGGACGCTAAAATAGGGTTCAACGTGACGAGGCTCGCCGGAATCCTCAAGAGAGGGATGAAAGGGGACCCTCTGAGGATAACTGCTACATACGATAGAGTGCTTGTAGAGATCGAGGGAATAGTCTACAAGAGATATAGTTTCCCAAACATTGAAATAGCCGAGCCTGAGGTGAAGGAGCCGAAGTTCGAGCACACGGTTGAGGCGACTATTATATCGGATCCTTTGAAGAAAATCCTGAAGGATGTCGAGGCGTTCTCGAATATCATGGAGCTTGAAGCATTAGAGTCGGAGGGCAATCCCAGGCTTACAATAAGGGCTTTCACAGAAGACCCTACTATGGGTAAGATGGAGTCTCACCTCACACCGGAGTCCGCGGCTGTGATATCACTCGAGGTAAGGGAGAACGCTAATGCCAAGTATGACCTTGCATTCATTAAGGCTATCCTGAATCTCACCCGGATAGCTGATTCTGTAGAACTGAAATTCTCAGATGAAAGACCCCTCGAGCTAGTGTTCAAAACAGCCGATGACTCAAGGGTCAGGTACATTACTGCCCCACTAAAACTCTAGCACACACAATAGTTCTTTTCAGGGGAAAACTTTAAGTCCCAGCCACATTATAGTATAGCTTTAACCGGAGAGCCGGGTCGTCTAGCGGCCAAGGATGCGGGGCTCTGGCCCATATCCAAGCCCGCGTAGGGGGATGGGGAGATCCCCCGTGACCGGGGTTCGAATCCCCGCCCGGCTACCACCCTTTCCCTATTTAAACTAGCATTCAACCAGGCTAGGAGCCTCATTCATCACGTGGAACACTAGTCCCCTCT
The DNA here is from genome assembly GCA_027012045.1 of Desulfurococcales archaeon. GTDB lineage: Archaea > Thermoproteota > Thermoprotei_A > Sulfolobales > Acidilobaceae > Tiamatella. Next base: position 3,152 of record JALUZI010000136.1, on the reverse strand, counting down.
TCTTGGCTTCACGTACAACAGTTCTAAGCATCTCCCTCGCGTATCCGCCTGTATGCACCCAGATGTCGGGCCTATACAGTGGTTTCTTCTGTATTTCAACGAACTCCCATGGGTGATAGAATAACGCGTGGAAATCACGGTTAGCGGGGAGAGTGTATTTCAAAGCCAGTGTTCTAGGGAGCCTTATGGTGCTGCTAGTAGAGGTAGCCGGGACAACTATTAAACTGTCCCAGGCGAAGGGGTGTTTTGGTCGTCCCTTCTTATATGCAGCGATGCTAGAGTCGACAGTTATGCCTAGTGATGTATAGTCAGATGGTGTTATAGGAGGAGGCTGGAGGTTTGGAGCTCGGAAGCTTTTTATGATAGAGAAGTGTGAGAGTATGCTTACGCTTTTCCGTATGTTCGATACTGCCTCCTGTCTGCTGAGCTTGTCCAGCCTGACGTGACCGTATCCATGGCTGGCTAGCTCGTGGCCCCTCTTAACTATCTCTTTAATCCTATCAGGGTGTTTCTCGGCTAGATCGGCTACTGTGAAGAATGTAGCTTGTACATCCTCATCGTCTAACAGGTCAAGTATCCATGGTAGGCCCTTCTCCACTCCCTTATAGCTGTTAGTTTGGTATGGAGGGGCGTCTGGTTCAACGTCGAATGTGAGGAACACCACTCCTTTTAGGCGGCACTTCGTGATAAACTGTTTTCCTACCGTCACACCATTCACCTGGCTTTACCGGGTCCCTCCTTAGCACTCTGTATAACCTATATATTAGAAGTCTCCTCTCATTGGCACAGCTTTCCAAGGCCTTCTTATAAGCGTCGATGTAGGAGTCTACAACCACGTTGCAATCGAACTTCTTGGAGGTCTCCACAGCCCTGGCAGACATCGCTCTCCTCAGTCCCTCGTCACCTGCCAGTCTAAGGGATAGTTCTATGAACTCGTCGTCGCTGCGTGCAAGGAACCCGTTATAACCATGTTTAACCATGTCCTCCAATCCTGTCCCCTTGAACCCCACTACTGGTACTCCGAGAGCCAGGGCTTCAAGGGTAGCTATTGAAAACGCTTCCTTCTTCCCGGGCATGAGGAAGAGATCCGTTGACGAGAGTAGGGGTCTAACCTTCTCCCTATCAAGGGGGCCTAGATACACTACATGTTTATCCAGCCCCCTTCTGGATATCTCGCTGAGGAGCCTGTCCCTCAATGGCCCCCAGCCAGCTATATAGAGCTTTGCACCGGGATGCTCCCTAAGTATCTCTTCAAAGGCTTTTAGTGCTAGTAGCGGGTTCTTCCTCTCAGTAAGTCTTGAGACGAACGACACGACAGGGTCTCCGTCATAGCTACGTTCCAGGCGGGTCCACTCTTTGAGTCTTATGCAGTTCGGTGTAACCATCACTTCCCTTTTTCCTCCCATGATTTTCTGGAGGTCCTCTCTGACTATTGATGAAACCGCCGTTGGGACGTCTACCCTGCTGAGCGCGTACCTGGCCATCTTAAGTTGCCTATAACGGAGCTCTTCATAGACTAGGCTGTGGTGCGTCAACACTGTGGGTACTCCTAGGATGCCTTTTCCACCGTGTATGGCTAAGAGTGCGAACGGTGATAAGAGGCTGTGGCCGTGTATCACGTCCGGCGCGTTATGCTTTATGAAGTCGAATAAGAGGAGGGCTGCTTTATAACTTGTAGTGTAGTCGTCCCCGTTCAGCGGGACTCTCAGCCTGACCACGGGGAATCCAGGTGTTTCGTCTATGATAGGCGGGTTTGGCTGTAGGCGGGTTTGGTGTGTAAGCACTATAGGGTCATGGCCTTTCTCTAACAGTGACTTGGCCAGGTTATAGATAGCGGTTTCAACCCCTCCTTTCCTGGGTAGGAACCAGTCTGATACTAGTATTACTCTAAGAGTCTCCAATGTCACCACGCTCCCTCAGCTCTGTCTTCCTAGCGACCTCCATAGCAAGCTTGAACGCGTGGATCCCCCCGCTCGCCGTGACTAGTATAAAACCGATACCACTTGCTATGACGCTGGATATAAGCCTCTCACCTATAACGAGGAGGCCTGCTTTATCGACGGGGTATCCTAGGCCTACTAGAATTGAGGTAAGGCCTCCCTCGACGAAACCGACGCCAGCTGGTGTTGGGCCCAGGCCGAATACGAGGTATCCTATACTGAGGAGCGCCGCTTCCGGTATGGACAGGTGTATCCCTACTGCAAGGCCGATCAGGTAGAACCGGAAAACGTCCTGTAGCCATATCAAGACGGCTATACTTGACGCTGTAAGTGTTAGGGGCTTGTCTCTGACAAGTATCTTCGCGTCAGTCCTAAGCCTCATTCTCACATCTCTCAAGATCTTCTTGGCTGATTCAATAAAGCCTGATCCAGCCATACCGAGGCCCAGAGCCCATATTAGGCTTGACTTGAAGTTATCGAATACGCCCCCCACTAGGACAATGCCCAGCACCATTACGACAGCAGGGGCTTCCATTAGTCTTTCATAGAATATTGTTAGTATGGAGCGATCTATTGGAACCTTATGCTTGATCCACAGCCAGGCTGCGCGGAATCCTTCACCCCCCATTTTAAGGCTTGGAGATATGTTGTTGACTAGTATGCCACCCATAATGGCTATGTAGACGTCCTTTATTGACGACGGACTTCCAACGCGTTTTAGTATGAACCACCATCTGAACGCCCAGGCGAAGGTGCTTAAAATATATATCGTGATCGCGGCTAGGTAATACTTGAAGCCCACTCCACTCATAAACCCTTGTAGGTCCCTGAGAGCCGCTACAATACCTTCGATCAATACTCACACCGTAGTGTTGTTCATTACCTGTCGCTGTTGGATGGTCGTTCGAATCAAAGCCATGTGGGATTATAGAGTATAAAACAGTTTAACATCCCCTTCCCAAAATTGTTTCACATGATAGGATGAAGAGATCGAGGTAGGCCGACCTTCCGGGAGGGATGAGGAATGGAGGACCTCTCTGACACCTGTAGAAAAAAGCCGTTTCTCAAGAAAGCCATAGCCGGAATGGGAGTTGCTTCGCCTCTGCTTGCATGGATAGTTATAGGGATAGCGTGGAAGATGAATCCCTGGTTCAACGTGCTAGAAGACGCCTACAGCGACCTCGGGGGCCAACACGCCACTGATCCGTGGAT
>JALUZI010000135.1 GCA_027012045.1 Desulfurococcales archaeon | reverse complement strand
ATCGGCTATCCAGACCCTCGGGGGATCCATGCCGGCCCTCCTGGAGAGGTCCTCGACTATCCTGACTATCCGCATTTCCCTCGGGGTGGTTGGCTCCCTGAGCTTGTAGTACATCCTTATTATCACAGGGCTGAGTGCATACTGTATCAAACCGAAGAATACGACTACGCCTAGATAGATCAATAGTAGTTCGCTGAGGCTGGTGGACCAGGCTATGCCTCCCCATTCCTGGAGCGCGTAAACTGTTAGGTAGATCAGGCTTAGGCCTCCGAGGATGACTAGGAGGGCTGTAATAGTCATGTTAAGGGAGAGCTGAGCCATGCTCCTTGGTCTCCCGGCGACCATCCGGGGGCCTATCAGTGTGACGAACGCTCCATAGGCTAGTGTTGAGGCTAGTATAGTCACTAGGAACCCTATAGGGTCGTATATGAACCAGAACAACCCGTATAGCATATCTTAATCCACCCCTACTCTACATCCTGCCTCTATCATGGTTGGAGAGGGGTTTTATATCCTAGTACGTAAAACCGGGCCGTCCCCTTATAAGAGGGGTCCGCGGGAACCCTTGTATTGGCGGATAGCCCCCAGGTGAGTTTGGAGAGATGATAGTAGCTATAGGTATCCTGGCAGGAGTGTTCCTGGCTATATGGCAGTTCATGATTACTTACGTGCTAGTATACGTTTCCCAGCACATGGGGTATAACCCAGTCATAATAGGCTTGGTCGGGTCCATGCAGAGCATCGGGTTCATAGCAGGCCTACTCTTCATAATGCCTAGGGTGGAGTCCGCCAAGTCGTTCCGCGGCGCCCTAATAGCCACCCCTATCATAGCGGCCTTAATGCTCAAGGGGCTCTTCGCCGCTAACAGCGTTGGAGTACTAATGCTCATGTACGTCCTATACAACATTAACGTGGCAATATTCCTCGTATCCGTATACAACCTCATATCAGACATAATCCCGGCGGACCAGTGGGGCTCTGGGCTCTCGAAGTTCAGGGCGGTCTCAGGCCTAGTCATGGTCCTCATGGTCCTGGCTAGCACCAGGATCGCCGGGAACACAGCCCTGTTCTCTAGGACACTATTCTACCTTCTACTCACCGTTGGGGGCGCAGGGCTACTAGTCGTGCCAAGGGCCCCGCTGATACCGCAGAGATCCCTCTACATGCTCGACGTTATGATGAACAGGCTCTCCAGGATAGCGAACGGTGTAGTCATGGCCGCCACCACGGGAAGGGCGCCGCCATCCTTTTACAGCAGAGTAGTGAGCTACGCTCTCGACGGAGGAGCCAGCCTGGGAGGCATCCTCCTAGCATCACTAATATTCAAAATGGGCCTGGACAGCATGATGGTGCAGATACCGCCCATAGCAGCCAGGACAGTAGGCTCACAGGCAGTCTTCACAGCAGTAGCACTAGGCCTAGCCGGCTACACACTCATGGCCTACGCAGCCGATAAGGCCGGTAATGGGAAGGCAGTGATGACCCTCGCCTCACTCACAGGGATAGCAGTAGCACTCCTGCTAGGCAAATCCCTCTACGCCCCACTAGCATTCATAGCAGTCTACACCACGGTATACATGCTGATGGGAGTATTCGACGTCGAGTCAGCAGCCCTAGCAATGAGGAGTGACCCCGACAAGATCAGGCTCCAGCCAGTAGCAGTGAACGCAGGCGCGATCATGGGAGACATAATAGGAGGACTAGTAATACTCCACACACATCCACACTACCTAGTGTACTTCTCAGCACTAGGCTTCACACTAGCACTACTCGCGTGGAGGCGCATCTAAATAAAAACCTTCTAACCAGCCTTTACCAACTATACGCAACATCCTCAATCTAATGAACTGAGAGTTACAGTATTCGTGCATGGATTAGAGTGGCGTTAATCTTCGAGGCTAATATTCTTGCTCCGGCTTCACTTCATCCAGCATGTACAATAGGATATCCCCAGAATAACTGTCTATTTCTTTTTCAACTATTCTTCGATCCACAAGTATAACTTCACTTGTTAAGACCCAGACCGTCTTCGTCCATCTAGTACAATCCCGCGATTTACAGCAAAGCGGAATTAAGAGTTTACTAATTATCTGTCTTAGGAAGGTTGAGGCGTTCTAACCATGAAAGGTGTAAATAGTTGTTAAGTTAGCAGTGTACACATTACTCGTATATTTCTATGTGTTTATGATTATGAGTAACCGGGCTTTGGTTCCAGCTTGCCGGCTATGGAGGTTATTCTCTTAGCTAGTTCTTGTATTTCCGTCTTAGTGGGCTGGTAGGCGATGTAGATTAATCCGTACATTATCCGGAGTAGGAGGCTTGGTTCCGTGAAGTCG
>JALUZI010000134.1 GCA_027012045.1 Desulfurococcales archaeon | reverse complement strand
ATTCTACGCCGACCCTCCCCCCACCACGGTCTACCTCCTCCAGAAGGAGACTAGGAGGCGGGTGATAGACAGGGTATCCCTCATACTCGAGATATTCATGCTTCACGCCGGCTCCAGGGAGGCGAAGCTACAGATCGAGGCCGCAATGATAAGGCACAGGCTCCCCCTCCTCCGCGAGTACGTGCGGAGGGCCAAGATGGGGGAGCTACCCGGCTTCCTAGGCCCCGGAGAATACGCCATAGACAAGTACAGGCTGAGCCTTGAGAGGAAGCTCGCGAGGATCAGGAGGGAGCTCGAGGCCCTGCGGGAGAGGAGGGCTAGGAGGCTGTGGGAGAGGCAGAGGAGGGGGATGCTCCACGCCGCCATAGTGGGCTACGCGAGCGCGGGGAAGACCACTCTCTTCAACGCCATCACGGGAGAGAGCAAGCCAGTGGGGGAGGAGTACTTCACCACCCTCCACCCCAAGCACAAGGCCGTCACTGTGAGGGGTGAGAGGATAGTGTTCGTCGACACGGTCGGCTTCATAAGAAGAATACCCCACGAGATAATCGAAGCATTCCGGTCAACGCTAGAGGAGGTAGCGTACAGCGACGTAATAGTATTCGTGGTAGACGTCTCCGAGCCCGAAAGGGACGTGAGAGAGAAGATAGAAGCTGGGCTGGACACGCTTGCAAGCATAGGTGCGGCAGGCCTAGAGGGGAGGCTTGTAGTGGCTGCCAACAAGATAGACAGGCTCCCGCCCGAAGCCCTGGAGGAGAGGATACGCCTCGTGGAGGAGGCTGTGAGAGCCTACGTGTACGAGGCCCCAGTAGTACCGGTATCGGCGAGGACCCGGGAGGGCCTCGGCAAGCTACTCGAGACCGTCCTGAGGCTTGCGAGGGAGGGGAGGAGTGAGGTTGCAAGAAGCCTATCGTAGAGTCTACGTGCTCCGCCTAGGCCACAGGCCCGCCCGCGACAAGAGGATCACAACCCACGTCGCCCTGGTAGCGAGGGCCTTTGGAGCCAACGGCTTCATACTCGCAGGCGTGTGCGACGAGAGCGTTGAGAGGAGCCTCAAGCGCACCCTGGACTGCTGGGGAGGCTCCATGCACTACTCCTGCGGTGTGAGCGGGAGGAGAGTTGTGGAGGAGTGGAAGAGGGATGGGGGAGAGGTCATACACCTCACAATGTACGGGGTCCCCGTAGACGAGGTTATAGGCGAGATAAGGTCCAGCACCAGGCCCAAGCTCATAGTGGTCGGGGCCGAGAAGGTTGAGAGGTACTACTACGATGCGGCAGACTACAACGTGGCGATAGGGAACCAGCCCCACAGCGAGGTGGCCGCCCTCGCAGTATTCCTGGATAGGCTATATAGGGGCCGGGAGCTATACTATCCATTCTACGGGGCGAAACTCCAGATAATACCGAACCCCCGTGGTAAAACGGTGATTGGAGGTGCCGGATGCAAGTAATAGTAGGAAGACCAAGGCGCTCTACGAGTTCATAAGGAGGCTGGCCTTCAAGAAGAAGCTCAACCCCGACAACGCAGTCACAATATTCGTAACCGTCCTCTCCAAGGGCGACACTCGAGGCCTAAGCGACGAAGAGCTCTCCGCCATGACGGGGATAAAACAGGGGGAGATAAGGAACATACTCCGCATGCTCTACGAGCTCAGGATGGTCGGCTACAGGAGGGGCAGGCACCCGGAGACGGGGGCCACGAGGTACTACTGGTACCCCGACTACTCCGGGATAAACATGACCCTATACTGGAGGAAGAAGCAGGTCCTCGAGAAGCTAAGGGAGAGGCTCAGGTACGAGGAGGAGAACACCTTCTTCAGGTGCCCGAGGGACGGGACGAGGTTCACGTTCGAGGAGGCATACGAGTACGACTTCCAGTGCCCCAAGTGCAGCTCAATGCTAGTTGAGGAGGACAACACTATGATAAAGGAGGTCTTGAGAGAGGCCATCGCCAGGCTCGAGGAGGAGATAAAGCGGGATGAAGAGCTCCTACGCTCTCATTGACTTATTCTCCGGTGGAGGCGGGTTCGCGAGGGGTTTCTCCGAGGCTGGCTATAGGGTCCTCATGGGCCTCGACAACTATCCCCCAGCGGCTAGGACATATAAGGCGAACTTCCCCGAGGCCTACTTCATAGCTGATGATGTGAAGGAGGTAGACCTAGCCGTTATAAGAGGCTACACGGGCTATGACAGGGGCGACATAGACGTAGTGATAGCGAGCCCCCCATGCGAGCCCTTCACCGGGGCCAACCCCAGGAGGGAGAAGAGACCCCTAGACAGGCTATACAAGGACCCCGCAGGCCAGCTCTTCCTCCACGCCATAAGGATAATCGGGGAGG
>JALUZI010000133.1 GCA_027012045.1 Desulfurococcales archaeon | reverse complement strand
AGGTTGACCCACTGGTAGTAGAGGTCGGTGTAGTGCTGGCTGAACGGGTTTCCATTGTTTCCTCCTGGTAGCATTAGGTATCCGGCTCCAGGGTTCTCCGGGTTTAGTATTGCTATGAACCTTATGCTGGGCCCATGGTCCACCGGCGGGAGGCCCTTATATGGGTTGTCTGGTCTCTGTGGGGCTACGTTTATTGTAAACGGTCCACCGCTGGCTGGTTCCTTGGGATAGTTGAGCCATGGTAGGACGCTTCCCATGGGGTGCTTGAAGTAGTAGTGGTGTATTTTACCCCACACCCATTTCCCAGGGTCGTTCTCTGCTTTATAGTATGCTCCGAGGAGCTTCTCTGCGTTGTGGAGCCTTGCTATAACGAAGTCGGCCGCGTTGTTACCGAAGTACTTCTCCAGCTCAGTGTTACCGTTCAATACTTGTTTCAATACATAGCTTGTGAACTCCGCTTTGACTAGGCAGTAGTCCATGTCGAGGGAAGCCCTGGTCAGCATTGGTTTCCATAGGTCGTAGTGGACTAACAGCGTCCACATGAAGGCTATGGTGGGCTCCGGCCTATCTTTATCCATGACATAATTCCAGTTGGATAGCATTGAGAGAACTCTCCTATCTAGCTCCGTCAGCTTACCCGGATCCTTCTCCGCTAGCTTCACTAGGACAGGGATGACTTCCTCCATGGCGCTGCTCTTAATGTCTTTCTGGATCTTCATCATGTCGTCAACGGTTATACCGTCACCCTTGCACTTGTTGATCAGCTCCTCTATCCTGTAGTGCCTATAGTGGTCGCAATAGTAGCTCTGTAGCTCCCAGGGGAACAAGCCGTATTTGAGTATCCTGTTGTTAGCTGTTGCCACGTAACCCCAGCTCGGGTTCAGCAGTCTCGGGATGTAGGGGAAGCTTATGTATCCCACCCAGCGCCCTTCGTCTGCGCTACCGTTGAAGGGTAGTTCCCCGTAGTTGACTATGCTTATGTTGCCCTTCTTTAGTATCGGGATGTTATCCCTCACCGGTATGAGCCCAGTGGGGCTGTAGAGTATGTTGCCCTTGTCATCAGCCACCACAGCATTCTGTATTGCCGCGTCGAAATATTGTTGAGCCCGGAGGAACCCCCATACATCCTCTGCGTGGTCCATTAGGTAAGCCCATACCGGCACAAGGCTAGGTTTGAGCCCCGTCCACTGGACAGCGTAGAGGAACTGGTGGCCTTGATAGTCTTTCTCGAATAAAGGCCCGTGAACCGTTGTCTTAACCGTTATCCTGACTGTCCTGTAACCATTTCCTTCTTTCACCTTTATGGTTTCAATCTTCTCGGCAGGTTTGAGCCAGTGTCCCTTATAGTAGTACTCTCCCTGCGGGTTCCACTTATAGTAGTACCAGTCCACCACATCTATGAAGCTGTCTGTGAACCCCCATGCCAAGTGGAGGGTTCTCCCAATAATGATGAACGGAACACCTGGGAACGCTACTCCGTAGACGTTGAGGCCAGTGTCACGTGACACCAGGTGCATCTCGATCCAGATGGGGGGAGCCATAAGTGTTAAGTGGGGATCATTCGCCAGCAACGGGTAGCCTTCCTTTGTCAGGTTGCCGCTAACAACCCAGTTGTTCGAGGCTCCCAGGCACCTGGTGTACCCGAGTAGCTTGTCAACTGTTCTCGACAGGTTCAATGGTTCAACCATAACTATGTTAGGTGTAGTTAAAGGTCCTCTGAAGGCCCTTGTGAACATGTGTGGATGGAAGCTTCTCGGATCTATGTATGTGTAGTTGTATTTGAACTGCATTCCACTGAAATCACTGGCATGATCCCAGTAGTGGGATCCGTGTATAATTGGCTCATTGAAGGGCTGTGTGATCATCTTGAAATCGGTCAAAACGTTGGGCCCGTTCGCCAGTGCGAGGTGGAACCTGCCGACGTCACTGTCATCATATGCCAGATCGTATATTATCAGCTTGGCGACAGCAGCGGTATCCTCGGGCTTCCACGGCTCCGGCTTTACTCCGAGGAGCTTGTACTCAACTGGGAGGGAGTCACGGTTCTCCGCCCACTTGATATAACTGTTAACCCCCCGGGTGAATGCTTCAACCATAGTGAGTGCTCTAGCGACGTTAGGGTCGGTCCTAGCCATCTCCTTCATCAGTTTCACACTGTCAACCGCACTTTGATAGAGCTGGAGATTCCTCATGAACTTGTCCTGGCTCAGCGTCTGGTTACCGAATAGCTCCGATAGACGCCCGGCAACAATCCTCCTCATTAGATCCATCTCGAACAGCCTGTACCTGGCCTGTACCCAGCCCACGGCTGTAAAGAGATCCTCCTCGTTGTCAGCGTATATGTGTGGTAT
>JALUZI010000132.1 GCA_027012045.1 Desulfurococcales archaeon | reverse complement strand
TATGATGTGAGTGTACCCGGCTCGGAGTCTTTCATGGGAGGCAACATTCCCGTTCTGCTACACAACACAGGGCATGGCGGTGTATCTACAATGCACGCGGAGTCCATTGAGAGCGCTGTGGACAGGCTTACCAGTCCCCCTATGAATATTCCACGTAGCTACATCCCCCTCATCCACTTCGCCATGATGATACGCCGTGTGGATAAGGGAGGGAAGGCTGCTAGGAGGGTTACTAATGTCTGGGAGATCAGGGACTACAACGACTACTTGGAGGTGTTCAGGTGGAGGGCGAGCCGCGACGTTTTCGAGAGGCGCCTAGAGGACTCTGTTACGCTGAAGAGAATAGCGGAGGACCTTATTGACAGGCCGGTTGAAGAGCTCCTCTATTGGGAGATACCGATTCGTGCCCTCTTGTTCCACAATATGGCTAAGAAGGGGCTTCTGTCCTTCAAGAACGTGGCCGAGGTTATCTCGAGATACTATAATGATCCCTCGATGAAAGAACGCGTACTCCGGGAGGCCAAGGAGATCGCTGGTGAAGACGAGTTTGTAAAGGAATTACTTGACAGCATCAAACAGTAGTTTTTTGGAATTGTTTTTAGCCTTGAGCCACAATCTAAATATATTTATTGGTTATAGGCTTTGGGTAGACTGGAAAAGAGCCGTTTGAGTCGAGCGTTTACTATTGAGCTGTCGGCCGTAATCATCCTGTTGATAGCTATAACTATGCCTCTACAGGGCTTCGCCATGTCCTTCCAGCCCACACAGTCGGGCTGGGGCGTATTCAGCGTTGAAGCAGGGAGCATAGCCGTATACGACTACGACCACGATAAGGTCCCTGAAGTCATAGGGTCACCGGGGTTCGTCATTGATAACCAGGCCGTTTTCACGGGCTCATATAAGAACCTCCAGAACCTCGTCGTGGTGGACGGGCTCCTCGTCTCGTACGGGTCTCACGGCATAGATATCTACGATGGTCTAAACAGGATTTCAAGCTCCCCCCAGCCCGCTTCTACCGCGGCTGTATCCCTCGACGGTTCTGTGGGTGTTGTTGGGGATAAGCTGATATATAGGGGTAGCGTCCACCCTTACACTCTCCTTTCACACTACGTCGCGTTGGCTTCTATGGATGGCTCCCCGGTTATTGCGTACTATATGAACTCTACTGACAGCCTCCACTTGTACTATGAGAACAGTTATAGGGATATGGGAATATCAGTAGTTCCCAAGGCAGCTTACGCCCTTGGTAGCCACCTATATGTGTTGGGAGCAGGTAAGACCGGCCTCGTATTCCTCCACATCGAAAACATTTCCACCGGCGCGTATACGACTACAGGCTCGTCCATCCCAGGGAGCGCCGCCGTAATAGGGTTCGACGTGCCTAAGTCGAGCTTCCTCGTCTACTACTCGGGCGTTATATACCTCGTCGGTGGTAACGGGACTGTATCCTTCCTCACAGGAAAACCCCTATGCCACGACGGGCTGAAAACGTATATTCTGAGCGGAAGCAGCATTCTAGTATTCGACGGTTACGCAGGCCTAGTGGTTAAGAAATTGCCTGCCCCTCCGGTTGAACCTGTAGCCGCCTCCTGTAGCAAAGGGTTGATAGCTGTCAAGGGAAGCGACGGCAGGATAGCTGTTTACTACCCATCGAAGAAGCCTGTGCTTGGAATAGTTGTTCAACGCACGACCTATGTTCTGACGCCGGTGAACTACATGGTGGAATACAGGAACGCTAAGAACATAATTGTAACCCTGAACGGCACAATCATCCCGTCATCCGGCTTCATAACATTCAATAAGAGCGGGACTTATAGGATAGAGGTACATGCTTCGAACGGTTTCATAGAATCATACACCTATGCTGACATAGTTGTACTCCCGAGGCCTATACAAATCAGCATTAAAATGGATCGGCCCCCCGTGGCGTTCGAGAAGGATAATGTTACAGTCGAAGTCTACGACTCTCTGTCAAACAATACTGCTAAGACGGCCTGCACCCTCAGCGTCCCTAATATAGGGGAGATCAGGACTGTCAGCTGGAGGAAAACCGAGATCCCCATAATACCGAGTGGCGGTGGCGCATACTCGCTCGGTGTAACATGTGGTGGTGACGGAGTATATGAGAAGACGTACCAGTCAATAGCACTGCTCATCGAGCCTTCGAGAAGCCATCTAAAAATACTCCATCCTTACAAAGGCGTCCTCGTGTTCGAAGCAGTGAACAAGCTGGGCCAGCTTGTTAAGGGTAAAATAACCGTTATATGCTGCGGTAAGCTGTACACGAGTGAGAACCCCCTAGTTTTCAAGGTGCCCTCGGGGAAACATGATGCCCGGGTCACTTTTATACCGGACGACGAGTACTACAGCGGGTTCAACACCACGGTTCACCTCTACTACCCGGTAAACCAGACTTCTATGCAGGAATATAACCAGTCTACTGTAACCGTATACCTCGAGAAAATACCTTATAATGTCACCAAGACAGTCACAAAGCAGGTTCCGATAACAATACCTAAGAACGTGGTAACACTTAGTAAAACCCAGGCATTGCTTATAGGGGTTGTGACAGCCTTCATCTCGATAACCGGTTACTATGCCGCTGAGAAGTATGGTTTAACGGGGAAGATCGCGGATAGGCTGAAACGGCTATTTAAAAGGAAGAAATCCTAGAGTTTAGGGTGTTATCCTCACCTTTTCCTCCCTACCGTTCCTCTGGACTATCGCTTCTACTTCAACGTACTTAGATATCCTTGTCCCGTTAATCTTGGGTAGGAGGATTTTTTCAACTTGGAAGAACCCTGCACGGTCATCCATGAACACTGATATTTTAACGGGCCTAGCGACGCCTTGGCCTAGCTGAACCTTCTTTATACTGAGCGCGGATAGTGCGTGTATATCGCTTTTACCCCTCTTATACGGGTATCTAGCTCTTCCCTCGGCCATGTCGGTGCCGTCCCCTATTTTGACGACGCCGGCCTCAACTGTGAGGGCTTCAGCGTCCATGCTTGTAGCGTATATTGTGTGGAGTATTTCCTGCCTTATAGTGTAGAGGTATGGGTGGTTGCCCCCTAGTATCTCGGGGAGAAGCCTGTTCAGGATGTCTATGGAGAGGAGCGCACCTACATACTCGTGGTATATACGGTGGACCGAGTTCCCGATGTCGTGTAGGAACGCCCCGAGCATCACCACGAGCTTCGCCTCCTCTATGCTACCGGCAGTTTTATCCGCCAGCGTGCTCGGCTCTACTCCCCGGGAGACCAGCATGTCGAAAATCTCCAGTGCTGACCCTGCGACTATCTTAGCATGCACAGGCCCGTGGTCATTGTAGAGTAGCCTGGAGACGGCGTTCACGTTGCTCATCTTCCAGAGCTCCTGTACCTCCCTGTCCCTGGTGAACACGTTGTAGGCTGTGTGGAGAAGCCTGCTCGACCTAACATGCTTCTCAAGAAGGTCAGGTCCTACCTTGCTACTCACCGTCATCCTCGCCTCCGAGTCCCAGGGAACTGGTTATCCAGGAGAGGTAATCCGGGTTCCCCCCGATTATCGGGAGGGCTATGATTTCAGGCACCTCGTATGGATGAATCTCCTTCACCCTCTTGACTAGCTTCCCGAGAACCCCTAGCTCGGTCTTTACTATGAGGAGGGACTCCTCGTCCTCCTCGACCTTTCCCTCCCACCAGTAAACGCTCTTCACACTTTCAACAATGTTGACGCAAGCGGCGAGCTTCTCCTCCACCAATAGACGGGCTATACTCCCGGCCTGGTCTTTCGGAGCGGTTATGTAGACAACAATCCTCTGATACATAGACAAGGCGATTCCTCACCTCTAGCTAGTACTTGGTCTGAGCTTCCCTAAAGACTTCAGGTATAAGTTCTACAAGGTCTCTCGCAACGATCCTCTCCCCGTAGCGTTCAACGGCCATGAGGCCTGCCCTCCCATTTATATAGGCACCTGTAACCGCCGCATCCAACCCTTTAACACCTCTCGACAGTAGAGCTCCTATTATACCTGTTAGAACGTCACCGGTTCCACCTACACTCATAGCCTGATGGTGAACCCTGTTCAACCTATACCTCCCCCCGGGCTCCGCCCCCACGTCGACCGGGGCTTTGAGGAGAACAGTTGAACCGTATCTGCCGGCTATTTCCCGGGCCGCACTAATCCAGTCATCCAGACTGGGACCAACCTTCTCTCCGAGTAGGATCCCTGCCTCACCCCTGTGGGGGGTCAGGATAATGTTCCCAGCTAGCTTTCTACCCAGCTTTCCGAGTATTTTCAACGCGTCCGCGTCTAATACGGTAGGAATGTTCTCTTCTAGTACCATGTCTAGAATAGCGTTCACAGCCTCAAACGTATCTTCATGCAAGCCAAGCCCTGGTCCTAGAATTATACTGGTAGCTCTTTTCCACTCCTCTTTATAGACTTCTACACAGTCCGGAGTGAGGTGATCCTGGGGGCAAGCACGTACAATGAGATCAGGGTCGAACCCAGCGATTACCCTCGAAGAGGTCTTACCCGTGTATATGAAAGCTAAATCGGACCCTGACCTCAACGCGGCTAGTCCAGCTAGAGCAGGAGCCCCCGTATAGAGCTCGGAGCCTCCTATAACGGCGACCCTGCCCCCTATACCTTTATGGGCTGTAGATGGCTTGTTTGGAATCCTGTGCTTGACATCGCCGGGCCCGGCATAGACCCTGGCCTCCCTGGGTATGCCTATCTTAGCTACAACAACATCGCCAGTATATTCTTTCGCCTTGGCAAGCCCGGGTTTCATATACTGCATTGTTACTGTGACGTCTGCTTTAACAGCAGGCTCTGCGGCTTCCCCCGTGTCACTGTTCACGCCTGTTGGAGCGTCTATAGCTACTTTCAGCCTTGCTTTTCCATGGTTGAACATTTCTACACCAGCCTTAACCGGGTTCCTCAGTTTCCTGCCGGAGAAACCTATACCTAGGAGAGCGTCTATGAAAACATCCGCCTCAAAGTCGAGCTTTATACAGGGATCCTTAACCTGTGTGATTTTAACAGTATCCAGGTTCCGGAGTACCTTGAGATTGAACAAAGTATCGTGGTGGGATATAGTCTCAGGCGGGTAGAAGAGGAGTACCTCAACACTCGCCCCGCGAGACGCTAGGTGCCTAGCAGCGACGAAGCCGTCGCCCGCGTTTCCTCCTTTACCGGCGAAAACAATTATTTCCCTCCCTTCCACGTCTCCGTTTAAACGTTCCTCTACAACATCTGCAACACTCCTACCAGCGTTCTCCATTAGATATATTAGCGGGAGGCCGAGGAACACGGTGTTCGTCTCTGCAACCTTGATCTCAAGCGTGTCTAGAACCGGGTGTTTACTTGTCAATGTTACGCCACCTTGTACGCTATTTCGGCAAATAGTTAATACATACTATACAATGGATATATTAACATTGGCATATCCTCTAGACCCTGTTCGAACAATGGGGTGAATGAAACGGTGAAGGTTGAAGTCCCGGAAATAAAGATCGCAGACGCTGTGACACTCCCTGCCAGGGACACAGCGGTAATAATTGTAGACATGCAGAACGACTTCGTTAAAGAGGGAGGAAAACTCGTAGTCCCCCAAGCAAGGGAAACAATAGAACCCATAAGGAGGCTAGTCGAGAAAGCCAGGAGTAACAGTGTAAGAGTGATCTATACACAAGACACCCACTGGGACGGTGACCCAGAGTTCAAGCTGTGGGGAGAACATGTAAAAATAGGCACATGGGGATGGCGGATCATAGACGAGTTGAAACCTGCTGAAAATGATATAGTGCTTATCAAAACGAGATACGACGGGTTCTACGGAACGCCTCTAGACGACATACTACGGAGCTATGGCATTAGGAACCTAGTGATAACGGGAACGGTAGCGAACATATGCGTTCTCCACACAGCGGCTAGCGCAGGGTTGAGGTGGTACAAGATCGTTCTACCCATGGACACGGTATCCGCTCTAACAGAATTCGATTACTACCTGACTCTCAGACAGGTCTCATGGCTGTATAACGGCATTGTTGTAAGGACAGCTGACTCAATAGAATTCACCTAGTCAACGAGGCCCGGGCACCCTCGTTCCACGGTGCGACTACATCCAAGAAACGTATACTACAGCCTTCCAGCTCGAAGGCTTCCCTTATAATGCTGGCAACATACCGTGCACTGTCTTTTCCAGCGAAAGTGTACATGGTAGGACCCCAGCTGGACTGCATAAGGTAGACACCGTTCCCCGCCAAGTAATCCAGGGCTTCGGAGCACCGGGTTGAACTGGTCTTAGTGGCATGGGAGAAGTATTCCCCTGTTACACTATCGAGGACTCTTGCCGCACTAGTGAACCCATCTAAATCCCCTTCTTCCACAGCTCTCTCCATCTTTCCTACGGCATCATAGGCGGTGTGCACCAATCCAGCCGGTGCTGGAGGAAGCGACCTCCACTTCTCCTCCTCCCAGGATTCCCTGGGACCGCTCGGCCCACCGGGATCTACTATAATTACCCTCCAGTCCCCGGGTAGCTTCCCCGTGTACGATGGTTTCAATACGGGTTTACCCGTCACGGAGGACCCGTCCACTATGATGCCGCCGTACTTGAAGAGCAGTGCTCCCACCCGACTTGTTACGTGTCTCTTCAGCTTGTATACAGTGGATTCCCAGTCGAAGCTTCCAATGGTGTATAGTGATATGGCCATGGCTGCCGATAGGTATAGCTGTGTAGACGACCCGAGGCCCCTGTGGGGCGGTATGCACCCATACACACGAATCCCAGTGTCCCCCTTGGAGATCCGGGCTAGCTTTACGACTTGCTCCTCTTCGAAACAGTCTGGCACACTTAGACCCGTGTAGTCTCCAGCGCAAACGGTTAGACTAGGCTTTGACAGGTATATCCCTGCCCCCCTCCAAGGGTTAGGGTCAGGCGGGTAAGTGTAGAATCCTAGGTGGATCCTAGCATGTGAGGATACACAGACTTCCACGGCTACACCAGCCTGGCCAGGATTACGATGAACCCGGTATGGCTAGCCGGGATGTTCGAGGGCCTGGTCTTGCCCGGCTTAACGATCCACTCCCTCAGCCATGCCTCGTAGCTCCCAAGCCACAGGTATTCACTGGAGCCTTCCAGCTGTGACCTCAGCCTCTCAACCTGGCTTATAGTGGGTAGGTAGACCGCTACTCTCCCCCCGGGCTTTATGCTACCCCATATGTTCTCTAGTGCTTTGATAGGGTTGGGGAGGTCGAGGAGCGCGGCGTCGAAGGTGTTCACTCCAAGATCAACCTCCTCTATGCTGCCCCGTATAATCTCGGTGTTCAGGTAGCCGAGTTCCACCATGTTCCTCCTAGCGGTTTCAGCCATGTCCTCCCTGACCTCAACTCCGACAATCCTACCGCAGTCTCCCGCCAGGCGGGCGAAGAACCCTAGTGAGTAACCTGTGCCGACCCCGCTTTGAAGCATCACCATGCAGGGCCCTGCGCCTAGCAGTGCCGCGATGACGGCTAGATCCTTGGGGTATATGACCTGGCTCCTCCTCTCATATGCCTCGATCTCCTCTACAGGAGTAACTGGTAGAGCAGCGAATCTCGAGCCGTTACTGCTTGAAACCACTGAGCCAAGGGGTTTCCCTATGATGTCGGATGCCTTGATGAACCCCGCCACCGTCATATATACCCCGTTCTCCCGGAGCTTTACCACGTATTTCTTGGCTCCGTCTAGCTGTTTGAGGAGGACGTGGTCGCCTGGCCTGAAAGTTCTGCTATACCGTTTCATCTCTAGATCCACCTTATTGGAGGGTGCTCTGTTCTGGCGTCTTTCTTCACGGTTAACTCTGAAATACCAGCCTTCATCATTGCACCCTCAAGGGTTTCATAGTAGTTGCCTGGAGGGTTAATTTTTCAATGTTATAAGAAAGGATTGGTAGTGTTATATGCATGTGGCTTAGGATGCCAAGGATATTTTTACATAGGAAGGTATTGAGACAGGGTTGAACGGTACTCCCTTGCCGCTGTAGAACTTGCTGAACCACTCGTAGAAGTGGAGCCTCAGGCTGTGGGCGAACGCTATTATCGCCTCTAGACCTGCTGTGAGGAGGTTGCCCGCTATATATGTCAATATCGCCGCGATAGCTAATACGGGTCCTTTCCACAGCATCTCAGTGAGTATGGTGAAGCCGAACATTAGGCTAGCGTGGGCCAGGCTTAGACCCATAATCCTGAAGAACGACGGTATGTTGCCAAGTAGCATTAGTACAACTTCGAACGTCTCCATGAAAGCTGTGAACAGGCCGTGCTTAAGGCCGGCCACACCCTCCT
>JALUZI010000131.1 GCA_027012045.1 Desulfurococcales archaeon | reverse complement strand
GCTTTATAGAACTCTTCAACGCGACATACGGCGAGGCACTGCTTGGAGTAAGCTATGTAAACAAGTCTTCCCCATTCAGGGACAAGTTGGACGAGCAAATAGCACCCGAATGCTTCACAGTAATAGATGACCCCCAGGCTCCAGGTAAAATGGGTAGCATACCCTTCGACGGAGAAGGCGCCCCAACATACACAAAGAAAGTCATCGACCGTGGAGTACTGAAAACATTCCTCTTCAACCATTACTACGCTCAAATAGCCGGGGTACATACCACAGGAAATGCTTCAAGGGCGGGATATACGTCTCCTCCGGGAATATCGTGGAGTAATATAGAAATCGAACCAGGTGAAGCGAGGCTTGAAGAGCTTCTGGAAGAGGGCAATGTCATACTGGTAGAGAGGATACAGGGGGTCTTCAACGCTAAGTTCCAGACGGGAGACTACGGTGGAGCCGGCACGCCCTCATGGTTCTATCGTAAGGGAGGAGAAGAAATATCCCTCGGATCTATCTCAGTGTCAGGGAACATATATAGTGACCTGTTAAAACAGTGCACTGCCACCAGAGAAGTCGAAGACAAGGGGTCGCTGAGAGCACCTTACATAATGTTCAAGGCTAAAGTACATCAAATAGGGTGACCTCTGTGGTCCATGTTAAATGGCATGGACACTCATGCTTTGAGATATGGAGCGAGGATGTGGCCCTGCCTAGGATACTGATAGACCCGCATGACGGCGGCTCTATCGGTTTACCTAAACCGGAAATCCCTTCTCCACCAGACATTATATTAATGACACATGACCACTTCGACCATAACTACTATACTCCATACTCCAGCAGTAAGACAGCTGTTGTCAAATGGAGGAAAGGATCCTACTCTATCAAAGGAGTCGACATCGAAGGAATACCAGTGCCGCACGACGAGGCCGGCGGTAAGCAAAGGGGGTTCGTTACTGCTTACAAAATAGTGTACGAGGGTCTAACGATTATTCACCTCGGGGATATAGGTACTGAGAAACTACCTGATAGCATATTAGAGAAGCTCAGCGGGGCTAATATCGTCTTTATCCCTGTTGGAGGTGTGTATACCATTGGTGCTGTTGCGGCTAATCGTCTTTTATCTAAGATACAGCCTAACATCGCTGTTCCTATGCATTACTGGATCGAAGGAGTTACACTTCCACTGGATCCCTTAGACAGGTTCCTAGAGCTTACTCGATTCAAGAGGTATAGGTTGGATAACAACGAGTTCGAGGTCGCTAGAGATTCTCTGCCAAAGCCTGTTTCACTGTTTATACTAAAACTTTAATTGAATATGTTTTGGATTAGGAGTATATTCTAAGTCTTCTCGTGACAATTTTACGTGTTTCTCTCTCGAGATATGTTTTCAACGCTCTCCTTATTACCTCGCTCCGGGTCATATTTTTCTCCAGTGCGAATTGATCTATCTTGTCAAGCAACTCTTCCTCAATCTTGAACGTGACGACTTTCACGTTTATCACCGTTCAGAGGTGTTACTCTGCTACCTTGTTTGTAATACTATTATGACCGTTGTCCTAAAAGTATGGATAATAGACCGGCTTATGTCTTTTTCTTTATAGGAAAAGACTGGAAGATGAATATTTTTATACTAATACTACAATCTTTTTATTATAGGAAAAAGACTAAGGACGGTTGAAGACTATGCCAACTGTACATCTCTCGATCCCGGATAAGGTTTACATGCAGCTGAAACAAAAGGCTGCCGAGGTGGGAATACAGGTAACAGACCTTATAAAGCTATATGCTATCCAAGGCATGAAGTATGGTCTCGAAGTAGGCGGAGGTAACTTCGAGGCTTTAATGGAGGCAAGTAAGAGAATTGACATGCTACAAAGGGATATTATGAGGAAGCTGAGCAACCTAGAAGGGAAATACTACGAGCTCCTAGAACAAGTCAACTATCTATACAAGAGGGTTAATCTGCTTCAGGAGCTTGTCGAAAGCAGAGGACCAGTGCTGTCGGAGAATATTGAGAAAACCGTGTGAAACTAAGATCCACACATCTTCCTGACTCTCGCCTTGCCCACACGTGTAAGTTCCTCAACGTCAATATCATCCACGGAAAAGCCCTCCTCTAACTTCGCCGCTATATCCTTCTCTAAGTCATACTCTGTGTAAATACACTTGTAGTTGAGTCTCCTAGAAGCCTCACCTATATGCCTAGTTCCCTCCATTAAAGGTGCTGTTTCAGAGTGCTTGTAGGCAACTTCACCGTCAAGTATAAATGTAACCGTCGAACAAGGAGTTACCTTAACTTTCCTGGTACCGTTCCTAATAGTTTTCTCGCCATAGTAGCCTTTGAAGGCATCAACCGGGATTGCACTTGCTTCGGTAACTACCTTGCCGCGTATCTTTTCGAGTATTTCAATATCACTCCTGTTGAGACCAAATGTTTCAACCAGACCGTTATCCCGGGCAATCAGTGAGATATAATAGTAAACCTGTTCAGGATCTAATTCACCATCAGCGCCGGGTGCATGTACCGCAAGTAGTGGTGCTACACCAGTCTCACCCGCCTTTTGCAAGGCGTATAATGAGAGAGAATCAGCTAGGGGACTCCTCAAGCCTTCCTCGTTACCCTTAGCCAATATGTCCCCTCCAACATCTACGGCTACTATGCTCTTCGCCTCCAAGTAATCTACTGCTGATTTAAGCCCGGATGCTAGGCCTTCGCCTCCCCGCGACCCGTCTAGCAAGACAACCTCTATACCTAGGGCTTCCGCGATTCTGACTACTTGAGGCTTTATTTCTCTACCATACCTGTATGCCACACTTTCCCCGCGGCCTATTGCCGCTGTCTCGGAAATAGGTTCTACGTCGAAGAACGATACTAGTGGCAACGGGCCTGGATGGGGGTCGACCACGTATCTTTCCCACACCAGTGCGCCAAGATAAACCTGAGATCCGAGCTCTTTCAGTCTATTATATACATGGAGGGCTCCTACAACATCGCCTCCTCCGCCCGCGCCGAATACGAGTACGGGGCCGTGATTAACTGCTAGATCCCTCAGTGACTTTATCAAGACTATACACCCTCTCTAATAGAAGGCCGGCTATGTGAAGGCGTATTTATTGTTAGAGTAAATGTTTTTCAGATGAGGACGGATCTCGTCATAGATCCATCTACTAGTATCACCGTCCCATTGATATAACTGGCGTCGAACAGAAGCATCTCCACTATTCTACCCAGCTCGACGGGGTCTCCAATGGATTTTCCGGGATTTCTCCCTTCCACTAGGTCACTCCATGCTTTATCCGGGTCGCTGTAGCCTTCCCTCTCACCAATTTTTGACACGTTTTCCCTGGCACCAGGGGTGTCATATGAGCCTAATAGTAGAACGTTTACCCTAATAGTGGGTCCGTATGTTCTAGATACGAGTTTCGCTATTCTTGATAGTCCTGATCTAACAGTGTCGCTCAGTGGGAAGTATTTCATTGGCTCTATTACCGAGGCGGCTGACACGAATAGTATGCTGAGCTGCTTGTTCGACGAGAGGTTTCTATCTATAAGTATCTTGGCCAGATATAGGGGGCCTGCTATATACAGCTTCGCCGCGTAAACCCAGTCGTCGTAGCTAGCCTCGTTGAAGAGACAGGGCTCGCATGGCGGATTGCCCGTGTTTATCACGGCTGCATCTATTGGAGGTAGCCTGGATGCCAATTCTTCTATGCTCTGCTTATCCGTGAAGTCCATGTACTCTAGTTCATACGGTAAATCGTGGAGGCCGGGGTTTCTAGAGGTTCCTACTACTTTGTACCCTTTATCATGTAGATACTCTGCAATGAACCTGCCTATTCCTTTGGACGACGCGGTTACTAGGACATTCATGTTCCTAGAGCCCATGCTTCCTCCACCAGGGTAGCGTGGTTCTCAGCCTTTTCAGTGCATTCAACTTGGTTTTATCATCTAGCTTGGCTTCCCTTATAGCATACTCTAGAATTTCAATTGTTTCCCTCGCCGTTTTAGAGTCGAATGGATATGGTATCCCGTCTTTACCCCCTACTGCATAGGCATACGTGTAAGGTTCGATTGGGTGCGTAACATTATCATTGTCTGGTGATGGTACACTGTAAATTAGATCCGAGACTAGTGCTAGAGCCCTTATGGTGGAGGGTCCCACGCCTCTTGTCAATGCTAGCTCCTCCGGTTTACTCGGCGACTCGTTGTATAATGCTTCCAGAGCCTTTTCCAGGTGTTTGCTAGGTTTCACCGGTTTATAGTACCCCCTTACCGCCACATGTTTTGGCGTATGGGAACGTACCCCTGCGTAATCAAGGATGTTAGGCTGGATCATCGAGTTCGCCTCATATATTAGCTTGATAGTTTTCCGTGGCGGCTCCTTCGAAAGGTCTATGATAGTCTTGAGAGGCTTCACTGCATCGTTAGTTGATAGGTTGAGCGTTATTTTCGAGTGAGGAGTGCCTGCTACACCGTAGTGCACATTCAAAAGATTCAGTTTGTCTATATGATACCGCCTAGCCATCCTGGCGTCCGGATTCAACCCCTGTTGGACAACTATCCATGACCCCTTCTCTGTAACGATCAACGTGTGGTGGTATAGCTGGTAGCCATCCTGGAAGAACGCTGTATCCGCCTTGGCTGCTAAGCGGGAAGCGTTTTCTAGTTCTCTTCTCTTGGCTTCTGTTAAGCCGTAAACCTCGCTTATAACGCTTATCTCTTCCGGTACCTTCAGGCTTTTGGAGCCTTTTCCGCCTAGAACCACTATTCCAAGCTCTGGGTTCTTCCAGGTTATGTCTTTCAGTATTCCTGTGAGAACTGTCGTTGAACCAGAGCTATCCCAGTCCATGCCTATGACATTATTGAATGCTTGGAACCAGAGTGGGTTTAGGAGCCCCTGTAGAAGTGTCTCGGGACCGTGTTCTAAGACTATTATTTCGACGATGTTCTTGGCTAGATCCCTCATTAGCTTAAGCATCCACCTTGGAACGTGTCCTGTGTGGAGGGGGAGTTCTGCTATTCCCGTCATTTCAGGGGCTCTCCTCTCGATGTATTGTAGAGTGTAGTGTTCATTAAGTTTACCCGGTTTTCCCCGAAATAAGTCGATTAATTTTTATTTTTTTGATCAATAATTAGTTACTCGGGGACAAAAATGACTATCCTCAAAAGGAAAAGAAAAATCCCTCTAAAAGTAGAGGACATAATGTCCGTTCCTCCCGTCACAGCCCCTGAAGACGTAACGGTAAGCGACGTTGCTCGATTGATGTATGATAACAAAATAGGCTCCGTGCTTATAGTCGACAATCAGGGGAAGCTGATTGGAATAGTCACTGAGAGAGACATAACACACGCCTGTGCCATGGGTATACTAGGCAAGGAAACTAAGGCTTTTGCAATAATGACGGAGAACCCTATAACAGCCACTCCACAGATGTCTGTAGAGGAAGCGTTCAAAAAGATGAAAGAGGCTAATATAAGGCACCTACCTGTTGTGGATGAAAACGGGAAGCCTGTGGGAGCTCTTTCACTCCGCGACGTTACTGATGCTCTGTTTAGTTTCCTGCTTGTACTCTTCTAGGTTTTTCTTAGATTTTTATCTCCCACGACTCCCCGGGTTTCAGCACTACAACCTGGACGTCCGGAGCTTTTTCTTTGACGAGCTTCTCGAATTCCTCTGGTGTTCCGTAGAGTACTGGGAATGTCTTGTAGTGCATTGGAATTGCTACTTTCGGCTTTATCATCTCTACAGCGTAAGCCGCCTCGACGGGATCCATTGTGAAGTGCCCTCCTATAGGCAGGAGAGCCACGTCTGGCTTGTAGATTTTCCCGACAAGCTCCATTTCAGACGTAATGCCTGTGTCGCCAGCATGGTACACCGTGGCTTCGTCGCTGATCACTACAACGCCTGTGGGGGATCCTATTGGAGAGCTATGGTTTGCCGGTACGAAAGCTATTTTCAATCCGTCAAGCAGTACTGGACCGCCCATGTTAGCTCCTATAGCTCTTCCAGCGTCTCCGATTTTCTCTGCGATGTAATTGGCTAGCTCGAATATAGCGACTACTTTAGCGTTAGGATTATTCTTCAATATATCTAGTGTGTCCCCGATATGGTCGTCGTGTCCGTGGGTTAGAACTACGTAGTCCACATTCTTAATATTCAATGGATCCTCTACTTTGAGTGGATGAGTCAGCCAGGGATCTACTAGTATCTTCTTACCTCCGAGGAACAACTCGAATGCCGAGTGTCCATAGTACTTGATGTATGCCATGTCGTTCACCCCGATTCCCGGTGTTCAATAATATATTAGGTATGACTGGAAGAGTTTAAAGGTATCCCTTACGGATAGGGTATATCCATATTACCCGAACCCTTCAAACTCAATCCTTTAGGTGTTGCGTGTTGGTGTCGAGATCCGCGTTCGTCAAAGTACTAAAGGAGCTTTCTTCCAGGAAAGTCAAATACGTAGTAATAGGAGACTCGGTCCTACATCTAGCCACGGGCGACTCCTTTATGGGTGACGATATTGACTTGTTCGTATTCCAGCCTGATCTACTAGCGGAGGAAGAGTTCTACCACAAGCTCGCGGATGAGCTTGGATGGGGCGTGGGACAGACGTGGCTGGGTACACCTAAACTGCTAGCTAAGGAGGAGGGAGAGGAGGTCGAAGTGGATCTATACACTAATCTGTTCGACTTCTTCATTTCCCCAGAGCTATTGAAGACTGCGAGCAGGGTTAGAATTAACAATTTCAGAGTTAAAGCCCTAGAGCCTGAAGCTTATCTTGTTCTGAAAGCCAAGTTCGCGGATTCCGCTAGGATGAAAGAGCTCAAGTCGTTTTTCGGGAGCAGAGGGTTTAACAAGAGGAAAATAGAGGAATACCTAAAACTCATGCCTAGGGAGGACGAGAGGGTTGTTAGGAGAAAGCTCAGGGAGATAGGTTTTAACGTATAAACCGTTTACTTCTTGAACCCGGCTCCTTTCTTCTTAGGCCTGAGATCCCTGCTCTTGCATCTCCTACACTTAGTTGCTCCAGGCGGGTTTATAGCACCGCAGCGCCTGCATATCATCTTGTTTAAAACCCGGGCTTCAACTATCGCTATTTTCTCAGGGTCTGTCACCGGCATTTCTGCACCACCTATAACCCGCTACAAATCCTTGAAGAGGACAGGTTTTTAAGAATTATCATCCACCGGTCTGCAAGGACCGCTAACCTTTATAGTCTATATGCGTTAATGCTCTACCATACTGGGGTTCGGGGGGACTCTAGTATATGTGCTGAGGTGGTGAGCGACGGTTAAGATACCCTTAGACACTATATGCGTTAGGAGCGGAGTTTTATGCCCTAACTGCAGACGCAAGGTCGAATCAGGCCTCTATGATCCTTTCGAAGTAGATCTGATGAGGATTCTCCTGGAAATGGAAGACAGGGGGGAGGCATGGCTCAAGAACAGCGAATACGTTAAAGCGTACATGTTCGATGGTTTCCTTGTTATTCTACTAAGGATAAGGAATGCCTACGGGTTCAGCCTCAATAGGGCTGCCAAGGAAATCGGGAAACGCATAGGTGCTCGTTTCGTTAAAATAATAGACTACCGGGGAAGGGATTTAAGGTATCTGGCTCAGCAATTGCTCTCCCCCGCTAAAGTACACGGTGTCAACATTGTATATATGCCTGACGGGTCAACCATGTATACCATAAGGGTTAGCAGGAGGGATCTCCATAGGCTACAAGTAGACAAGGAGTTGCTTGAGAAAGCGTTAAGCAAGATTTACGGGGAGAAAGTGTCTATAGTGCCTGAGACATTGTCCTAAACCACAGTTATCCGAACCATTTGTCCAGGCTCGTTATTCTAGCCCGCAGGTTTTCCCTGTACGCTTTTGACAGCCTTTCATAAGCTTTCTCTACACGGTTCGGGTTGAAATCGTGCAGTTCAACCAGTAAATGGTATATCTCCTCTTTCACAGGCTGATTCCACTTTATCTCGTAGTCATCTGTGACGACCGGGTTTTTGAAGTACTCATATATCTTCCTTACATCGATGCTTGTTCTTGACTCTATGTACTTGATTATCTCGTCGATGCTTCCGAGGGTTTTTACAAGTTTTAGAGCAGTCTTAGGCCCCACCCCCTTTATCCCTCCTGGATTGTAGTCTGTTCCTAGCATTATGCCTATGAGTATAAGCTGGTCTCTCGTTATTCCGAGTCCCTTGAGTAAGAGTTCTGACTCGATTATCTCTGGTTTTATCTCTATGTAGACGTCTTTTCCGGGGAGCTTGCGTTTCCCGGTTATCCCTAGGTTCCTTACTAGTCTTGGAGTGCCGAATAGGA
>JALUZI010000130.1 GCA_027012045.1 Desulfurococcales archaeon | reverse complement strand
AGTTCCCTTGAGACGCTTGAGACTATCGTGCCTATCGACTCCCTAAGCTCTCCGGGGTCCATGTACTGGAACTCGGAGGCGGGTAGGGGGACTTCTACCCTGAGTATTGGTGCGTCGCGTTGTAGGCGCGTGTAGAACCTTACGACGCTCAGGTTCTCGTAGAACTCTGCTAGTCCCAGGATGTTCCCCTTGAAGAGGTCTAGGCTGCTTATGATCCCTCTTTCCAGGAGGCTCCAAAGGTGGCCCTCTACTCCTCCACCGCCCCTGACCCTGCTTGGGTTGTAGAAGTAGCCGGGTTCCTGGGGGTCTTTCAGCTGTATGAGGTACGTGTCGCTGTAGAGCTTGTTTCCGTATAGGAAGCTTGTCCTACTGGATTTGGAGATGAATATTGGGGTGATATTCTTATTCCATGCCTCCTCTAGTAGCATGCGGAGGAGAAGTGTTTTCTCGATGTACTCCAGGTAGAGGGCGCAGTTGCCGAGATCCTCCTCCCCCCGGTTCATCATGTCTTGTCTTTTCGCCGCTGACTCCTCGTCTATGCCTAGGAGGCGGCGTGCTGCCAGCGGATTTTTGATCGTCTCCTCCTTCAGCTCCTCCGGGTCGATTTTTCTGAGTATGCATTTTATGGGGTGGTTGTCTTTTTCCCGTCTACCCATCCTAACAATGGAGGGTTCTACTATTAGGCTGACAACGCTGCCGTCCCCGAGGTAGACTCCCCCGCTGCCTAGTTTCCTTAGTAGCCTGTATCCGGTCCAGAGCTCGGCGGCGTCCCTGTAGAGTGATATCCTGGTCTCCTCTCTGGAGGGGGGTATGAGTATTCCTATATCAGCGTAGATCTCCTCTCCTACGAGGCTGTTCTCCCCGTTGTTGTCCCGGTAAGCTACACTGTACCCCCGGATCATGTAGACCGTGAAGCCCGCTAGTCTCTTCACGCCTAGGCCTCCGTCTGTAGCTGCTTGTAATGGTGGTTTCACGGGGCTTTCTATGGGGTTCCGGTAGCTCTCTAATTCCCCTGCGAGACCCTGTCTTATGTAGGCAATACGGTTTATCAGCCCCCTCTTCGTGGAGATAGCATTGTAGAAGTCGCTGGGGTAGCCGGGCATTGTTTACTCACACTCCACCCTGCTCGTACCTCCGGTCTTGCTCACACTGCAAAGCACGTCAGCCGCGTCCCTCACTTCCTCGTGGTGTGTAACTATGACCAGCTGCCTTATACCCGACTCTTGGGACACGGCCCGCTCTATTATATCGACCAGGCTCCTCCTCCTCTCGGGGTCCAGGTGTGTAGTGGGCTCGTCTAGCACTAGGAACCCGGTGACTCCGCCTAGAACCCTGTTCAACCCTATGACGAACGCTAGTGCTATAGCGGTTTGCTCTCCCCCGCTGAGCTGTGATATGCTCACGTCTGCACCGCTCGGGTCCAGCACCCGGAACTCCAGTGTGTCCGGGTCTACTAGGACGCCTGTGTATGAAAGGTTGAATGACTGTATTATCTTGGACATTTCCTCCTCTAGGCTCCTCAGTGTCTCGTAGAGGATTAGCGGGGGCAACCTCTCGAGTAGGCGTCTTACCCGGTAGAGTAGTCTTAGCTTCCTCTTGGCTTTCTCCAGTTCTACCAGGTATTGTGAAAGCTTGTCGTACTGGTCTTCCAGACTGTCGAGATTACCCTTCAACTCCCCCTTTAATCCCTCCAGCTCCCTGAGCTTATCGATAACCTCCTTTTCCCTCGACTTTAGCTCCTCGTAATTCCTGAGTTTACCTTCTTGTGCCTGGATAGCTTCTCCGAGTTCCTGGATATTCTTCTCTGCCTCCCTATACTTCTCCTCGAGCCTACCTATCTCCTCCTCGAGCCTCCGGAGTTTCTCTTTCTCCCTGTCGAGAATCCTGGCCTTTTCGATGAGCCCGGCAAGGGTTTCCTCCAGTTTACTTAGATCCCTGGGTAAACCCCACTGGGAAACGTAGTTCTCGAGTCTCCCCTCGAGTTCTTCTTTTCTACGCGTTAATTCTTGGATGCTACTCTTTAGTAGACCAGACTTACCTTCGAGTTCCTCCAGGGCTTTATCCAGGTCTCCGTACAGTCTTTTGACGGTGTTATACAGCTGCCACTGGGGCTCGAGGCTCTTCGCTGCGGCTTCTAGTTCCCTTATCTCCTCCTCTAGACTGGTTAGCCTCTTCTTGTATCTGTCTATCACAACGTCTAGTTCCCCGGGATTAACTCCTGGCGGGAGGTCTGGTTTGGATGCTGTTAGTCTTACTGCCTCACTGTATAGTTTCCTGAACTCCTCTATTTCCATTCGCAGCTTGTTCTTCTTTGCTACAAGGTCTCTGAGTCTGTTCCTAGTATTCACCTCTTCCACC
>JALUZI010000129.1 GCA_027012045.1 Desulfurococcales archaeon | reverse complement strand
ATATTAGATATATCTGTTACATTATTTTTTTAGTTTATTGGGGGCTCGGTTGCGGCTGTGGGGATTTGTTTTTCTTTTGGTTTGCCTCCTTCTGCAGGTTCATCTGGCTGCTATGGTTTCTGTTGCTGGTGATACTGGTGTTTCAGCGTTTATTCCTAGGGAGTATGGTGGTGTACTTGTGGGGGATGGTTTTTCTTTGAATTATACTTTGATTGCGCGTCCTTTTGTTGATGGTAGGGCTGGTTTGTTGTTTCTGTATGTGTATAAGGCTTATCATAATAGTTATCCTGCCCGTTTGGATGTATTTGCTGTGTCACAGAGTGGTACTGTTGGCTCTGGTTCTCACGGTTTTACCAGGGTTCTTGAGGGGCCGGTCTCTATTGGTTATGGCTTGTTGAATGTTGCATCTAGCATCCATGGGGGTCTGGATTTGGCTGTTGTCAATGTAAGTATTTCAATTACCCCCATTAAGGGTAGCGGCGGTGTTAGTAGGAGTATGAGTCTTCCACTAGGATTCCTCTCTTCCACCGGCAGCGTCCCGGGGCTCATTGTTTACGGGTCCCTTGTCTCCCTTCTTTCCTCCATTCTAATTCCTATCACACTGTTTTTCTGGAATAGGGGGAGGAAGAGGCTTTCTATAGGCGTTTCCCTGGTATTGCTGGCCCTGTTAATTGGGTTCCCCGCGGTCGCCGGCGGTGGTGGTTCCAGCGGCCCAATGGTTCTCAGGTACATTTGGGTTCACAACGACGTCGGCGGAGAGGCTTATGTCTACAAGTATAAGGGGCTGGCCGGGGGAGTAAACCTCTCCCTAGCAGGAAATATACGATTGCACCGTTTCGAGGGGTGCCGCTCCCCCTTCTGCTTCAACTCGACTCAAGCCGTGGGTTCGGGATACTATTACCATAACGCTTTGAGGGAGGCGTTGCTCGTAGAGAACGATTCTGTGCTGGGATTCTATAGTAGGACTGGAGTTTTATTCTCCTTATACAATAGAGAGTCCAATACAACTATCACACTTAATGCCAGCCGGGGATTCAACCCTCCGGTAGAAGCCAGCTACTACGCCAAGTTGTTCCTCGCACCGCCCCTCGTGTCCACGTTGCTGTCATCCGCCGCCCTCGCATGGTCTAGGAGGAGGTAAGGCCCCCTTGCCTTATGATATAGTCGTGGAGGGTCTCCATAAACAATACGGCCGGCTCCACGCGTTGAAGGGTGTTTCATTCAAGGTTCCCAGGGGGAGCGTCTATGGTTTACTAGGCCCGAACGGTGCGGGTAAAACCACTACTATCCGTATACTCGTAGGACTCATAAAACCTAGCGGAGGGAAAGCGTTAATCCGTGGCTACCGGGCTGGAAGTATTCTCGCCAAGAGATATGTGGGCTATGCTCCGGAGCGCTTCTCCATAGCGGGGAGCTGGAGGCTTCTGGACTTCCTCGTATATATAGGTAGGCTCTACGGGATGCCTCGGAGGGAGGCTGTGGAGAAGGCTCTTGGCCTCCTTGACTGGGTGGGGCTGGGGAGTTTCGAGGATGAGAGGTTTGCCGGTTTATCAGCGGGTATGAAGAGGCGGCTTGGCCTTGCGCAGGCCTTGATGGGTGACCCCAGCATACTTGTCCTAGACGAGCCGACCGAGCATTTGGATGCGTTGGGGAGAGTGGAGCTTCTCGGCAAGATAAGGAGCCTCGCAGGTGAGGGGAGGACTGTTCTTTTCTCCACACACGTCCTCGCGGAGGCCGAGCAGGTTGTGGATCGATACGCGATAATCCATCGGGGAAGAATAGTTTATGAGGGATCCAGAGGCGGCTCCAGGTCTAATCGGCTGGCAAGGATCGAGGTTGACAGGCCCGACGCCCTGGCACTGGCTCTTGACGCGGCTGGTTTCAACTATAGTATTCAGGGCAACCAGTTCCTCGTCGACACTAGGGGTGAGGAGGAAAGGGTTCTCAGGCTAATTCTGGAGACGGGGGTTAGACTGTTGAAGTACGAGGCGGGGTTGGGTATAACCGAGACTTTCCTCAGGGTCGTGGAGGGTGGTGTGGAGTGAGTGATAACAGTTTATCCAGGCTTCTCAGACTCCTCTCCATGGACACGCGTATCCTAGCGGGTTCGGGAGGTTTTATAGCGTACATGCTCTTCGTTCTACTACCGAGTGTTATAGCTTTGTATGTAGCAGGGCTCTTCTGGATGCCCCAGTCCAGACAGGCGGTATTGGCCCTGGAGTTCGCCGAGCCGGGTATAGATGTGTACAAGGCGTTGTACAGCGAGTACATAGGTACAGTTAAGTCGTTGTCCGGCATGGTCACAGGGTTTTGGGCAGGGTTCCCCATGCTCGTCATGGCCAGTCTGGTAGCGTCTAGTTTTATATCTGGGGAAAGGGGCAACGGGACATTCGACCTTCTGGCAACCAAGCCTGTACGCAGGTTCGAGCTTGTATTATCGAAGGTGCTGGGCTTCATGCTCCTATCGCTCATCACGCTACTAGTGGTTCATACTACGAATATTCTCATAGTGGCAGCAAGCTTCTACAACGGCCTTGGAGCTGGGGCTGTCCTCCACGCCTTAGCGGATGCTCTAAAGTATGTCGGGTACTACACCACAGTCTCGTGGCTCTACGTGCTGGCTGTGACAGGGCTAACACTCCTGTTGTCAACCCAGACTAAGAAGATATACATAGTAGTCCTGGGAGTGGTCGGGTACTATATAGGCCTAGCGATAACGGGGCAGGTGGTATCAGGACTGGTTGGGGGAGCAGTTGCACAGGAGATCAACACTATCCTATTGAACGCGGACTTCTCGTATCATGCCAACATAATACTTAGCAAGTGGGTGTTTGGGACACTGTCGAATATCCCGTACCAGGGGATAAAGCCATCATATCACGGGAGCCTTGCCGCACTGACGATAGTTCCAGTATTACTATTGTCGGCTGCACTGATCGTGATTGAGAGGAGGGATCTGGACTAACAAGTCTATTCCAGTATGTGTTCATGCCGCGGGTTAAGAGCCTACATACACCCGGGTGGAACGTGTGGATGGTGCGGGGGGTGGGGTTTGAACCCACGCAGGCCTACGCCAACGGGTCTTAAGCCCGCCCCCTTTGGCCGGGCTCGGGCACCCCCGCTCGTCCTTGATTTTTCATGTGTGGGAGGAGTTATTTTTTGTTTGGAGCCCTCCTTGCTTCCTGTGGTGTGGCGGGCCCGAGGGGATTTGAACCCCTGGCCACCGGCTTCCCCGGAGGGGCCGGGGAAGAGCCTCGCTATCCGGCGGGCCTCCTTTAGGAGGCCGGCGCTCTATCCTGGCTGAGCTACGGGCCCATCTCCCCGTATTGGTTTTTGGTTGTCTACTTGGTTTTTATGCCTTTTGTGCGCAGGGGCTTGTGGGTTATCCCTGTCTTGTGGAGGAGGTATTGTAGTGTGTAGTCGTCTGTGAACACTACCGGTTTGCACTTCTCCTCGAGCTCTAGGGCTAGGGCGGCTATGCTTATATCGGTCTCGCTGAGCTTCCCCTCCACTTTCAGCTCTCTGGCTTTCCTCCTGGCCCGGCGGATGCTTTCCTCGCCGGGGTCTTTTACCGTTATTTTCCCCGTCCCGAGGGCTAAGGTTAGCTTCTCCCTGTTCTCCGCGTCCCTTACTTCCTCCACTGCCAGGCTGGTCGTGTATAGCGGGGGTGGTAGCACGTTCTCTACTCCCGCTAGGAGGGCTGTTGTGTCTAGGATTATGCAGTTACCAGTAGCTGAGTATTCTCGCGAATACCCTCTCATAATAGTTCTCCCACCACTTGAACCTCGCCATGACCGCTGGTGTAGGGCTTTTCTCTATGTCGATTATGTCACCCTCGTAAACATCCATAGTGTACTGGCCGTCCAGTATGAGCCACGCCTCGTTCGACGCTGGCCTCAGCTCTATCCGGATCTTGCTGGACGCGGGTAGCACGACGGGCCTCAGCTGTATCTGGACGGGGTTCATTGGCACGAGGCTGACAGCGTCTAGGCCCGGGTCGATTATCGGCCCTCCCGCGCTGAGGTTGTACGCTGTGCTCCCCACTGTGGTGGAGACTATGAGCCCGTCTCCGTCTATACTGTATATTCTCTCCCCGTCCCTGAACACGTTTAGCCTTATGACCTTAGCCATTTTACCTATTACCACCGCGTCGTTCAGGGTGCAGGGAAGCTTTTTGCTCCCGACCCTAACGTCCAGCCTGGTGTACCTATATATCCTGTACTTGCCCTGGATGAAGTCCCGTATCCTGTCCTCTATCTCGTAGGGCTCCACGTCCAGGAGGAACCCCCTGCGGCCCGCCCTGACACCCATCACCACAACGTCGCTCCTGCATAGACTCTGGAATGTCCGTAGTAGGGTGCCGTCGCCTCCCACCACGATTATCCACTTGGGAGGATTGTCTTCTAGGTTGAACTTCGGGTATCTCTCGAGGAACCCGTAGCCAGCCGACTTCTCCTCTACAAGCACCCCTAGACCGTTCTTCTCTAACGCGTCCACAACCCTCCTCGCAGTCTCCTCTGCCAGCATGCTGTTGGGCTTGACTACTAAGCCTATAATCTCCCCTGTCAAAACCTACACCCTTGAGTGGGATGTTTGGGCGGGGAAGAATATAAAGAACCGTATCCCGGGTGTATCAGGGTTCCACGGAGGAGCGCCGAGCGCTTCCTAACGCTTGCCAGGCGCCTGGTGAGCAGGGAGTACCGTGTCGAGCAGTGCGGGGACAGCGTGTGCATACCCGTCGTTGACGCTGCCAAGGCTCTTGCTGTAGCAAGGGATGCCGGCTTAGCCGCCGAGGAGTGTAGGCACACATTCAAACCTAGGCAGAAATCTCCCCGGAGCCTCCGGGAACTGTTCCCCGGCCTGGAGCTTCATAGCTATGTTGCAGTGGGGGACATAGTGGTCTTCCACCCGAGGGCAAGTATCCCACTCAGCGACCTAGAGGCAGCGGCCCGTTACCTCGTGGCGGAGAGGGGTTACAGGAGCGTCTACGCGAAGCTTGAAACCACAGGGGTTGAGAGGAGAGCCAGGCTAATACTGTTAGCAGGCGAGGACAACCCTGTCACCCTGCTTAGAGAGTATGGGCTCGAGTTCGTCGTGGACGTGGAGAAGGCCTATGTGAACCCCAGGTTGGGCTACGAGCGTAGGAGGATCGCCCTTCAAGTAAAGCAGGGGGAGCTAGTGTTAGACCTCTTCACAGGAGTGGGCGGGCACGCGGTGCATATAGCCCACCATGTCGAGGCAGAAATATTAGCTATGGACATTAACCCCCATGCCGTCGAGCTTCTGGCCATGAATATACGGAGGAACAAGGGCAGGTTGAAAGGCCTGATACACCCCTTGCAGGCGGACGCCTCAACTGCCCCCCGGCTGGTTAGGAGGAAGGCTGACAGGATAATTTCGGACAACCCGACGATGCATGACAGGTTCATAAATGTGGAGTGCAGTCTCTCGAAGGAGGGAACAGTCATACATCACTACATGGTCGCAAGCGACGAGTTGGATCCTAGTAATATTCTAACCGTTTATAGTGAGCATGGATGCCTTGTCAGCCTCACGGATTATAGGAGGGCACTACCCTATAGTCCAAGGAAAAGCATTTGGAGCCTGACTCTCAGGGTGGATAGACTACTAGAATAAAATCAGCCGCGGCACCCCGGGCAAGCTCTCTTATAAGCCTCCTATCCAGGTCCCGGGCGCTCTTGTCGGCGCCTACAAAAACTGTGGCAGGCTCTATGAAGCTGCTCTTACGGAATATCATCCTCGTATCATCACTTAACTGTAGCCTGGTGTCCCCTCGGCCGCAGACCACGTCGCTGTATGAGCCTGCTCTAACCACGAGACAAGCATTCCACCCCTCCCGAAGGGAGTTCTTAACATTCTCGGGGAGCCCCGCGGAGCCGTGGGGCGCCCTCACACCTATAATACAGTCACCCCGCGGGGTGAGATGCTCCTCAGCTGTGACCTCGAGTGTAGACCTGTGTTCCGCTCTAACGTTTATATGCCCGAAAGCCCTGAACCGGTAGCATATACACCTATCCAACATCCATCCACCCCCGTGGTGACAGGTGAATAAATAGATCCGCAATGGTAATCTAATACTATATGGTTGCACGGTTATGGGTGAATACGAGGAGCAGCGCAGGAGGCTTGTAGAGCTACTGGTGGAGGAGGGAGCACTGTTCGACGAGTACGCGCAGCGGGCAATGCTGCGTGTACCCAGGGAGGAGTTCGTCCCGGAGCACCTCAGGCACATGGCGTACATAGACGAGCCTCTCCCCATAGGCCACGGCCAAACGATCAGTGCGCCCAGCATGGTAGCTATAATGACGAGCCACCTAAAAGCTAGGCCGGGCCACAAGGTCCTGGAGATCGGGACTGGCAGTGGGTACCAGGCGGCCATTCTAGCCGAGATCGTCGGGGATGAAGGACACGTATATACAGTTGAGAGAATACCTGAGCTAGCTGAGACGGCGCGGCGGAACCTCGAGAGAACCGGGTACGCTAAACGAGTAACAGTAATAGTCGGAGACGGGTCCCAGGGCTACAGGGAGAAAGCCCCGTATGACAGGATAATAGTAACAGCGTCATCACCAGATATACCAAGGCCTCTCATAGAACAGTTGAAGCCAGGTGGGATACTCGTCATACCGGTTGGTGACAGGTACATGCAACGCCTCTACATAGTCTACAAGGACAAACATGGCTCACTCAGGATTGAGAAGGGAGTATACTGTCTATTCGTCCCCCTCATAGGGAAGTACGGGTGGACCGCCTAGAGAATACCTCCTTAAACACCGGTACACCTAAGACTATCTATGTGGAGGGCTTTGATGACTGTGGCGAGCACTGAACCACCCGGGCGAGTAGGCGCCCAGCCACGCCGGAAAGGGCGCCTGGGACCCCGGGGGATACGGGCTCTAGTGCCCTAGTAGGAGAGGGGATGTAGACTAGGAGCCCTCTGAGCCCTCCGCCAAACCATAACATTACCGGTAGGTGCACACGCCTGTGGCTGTAGGTAACTACTACAAGAAGCAGGCTTTCATAGTTGAAACCATGAGGGCTACAATAGAAGAGGAGCTAGGTGTCCCCACTAGAAGGACGAAGCTCAAACTGCTCTCCCCATGGCCCCCTGGAGAATACAGCCATGAATGCCATCCAAACCCGTACTCCGCAGAGGCTATAAGATTAAACGGGGAAGCAGCGGTCACGGGCCTCCCTCTGGAGGCATGCTTCAATAAGGACGATACGGGTATAATTCTGAAGGAAGATCCACGGCTACCATATGCTTGCCCGGGGAGGATTATGCGGGGTCCATCAGGGCCTACTGGGAGGGGAGTTGTCTATACTACAAGCACTGGTGCCGCGTGCAGCGAGCACGTTCTTTTTGACCCAACCATATACAAC
The DNA here is from genome assembly GCA_027012045.1 of Desulfurococcales archaeon. Lineage (GTDB taxonomy): Archaea > Thermoproteota > Thermoprotei_A > Sulfolobales > Acidilobaceae > Tiamatella. The sequence goes on along the minus strand of JALUZI010000129.1, from coordinate 941 downwards.
GCCTATATTGTTGAAGCCGTTCTCGAAGGTCCAAGCCCGGTCGAGTTGATAGTTGAATGGTGCCCCCTAGGCCTCGTCGACCAGGGAGACCTCTTCGATAGAGTCAAGTATGCAGTAGACCTTGCCTCGGCATTGAATGCCTCCGGTGCAGGGGTTAAGATAAGCGTGGTTCCCGGCTACGCTGTCGGGTCAAGGCATATGGATGGGCTCTACTGGAGTAGCGGGGCGTACTACCTGTCAGAGGCAGAGGTAGCCTCGAATGTTTCTAGCGTTATCAACGCTCACATATACATTGTTGGGAAGGGCTATATTAACGGGAAGGAACTACTGGATATCCCGTTCCTCTATGGCGGGTGGATTCATACTTACCGGAGCGGGGTACCTCCTATAGCGGTTTCAGGAGGCTCGGGCCTTGAGGGGCTTAGTGGTTTAGACCTGTGGGAGCAGGTGTTCCAGTCAGTGGAGTCATTCCTGGATAGAGCCTCAGGAATGGATCTACCGTTAGAGGCCCGGGGGCTCCTCTTCCACCTCGATAGAATCGTTAGCTCCAGGTGTACCCGAGGGCTGAGGCTACTGTTGCCCCATATTCTACGCCCCATCCATGGCCAAGGAATCAGCGGCCTCCGACTGCTCCCATGGCTAACCTTTTATGACAGCCCGGGTGCCGAGGTGTATGACTTGGAATACGGGAGGCCCCTGTACACGGGTAGTGGTAGGTTGAGGTATGAAACCCTCGTGTACTACGTCAACCTGTTGAAGCGTGTAATGGTCGAGGCGGACAGGTTTTGCAGGGGTAACTAATCCCCTCCTTACACGTTTGTTCTTTGCTGTTTAACGTAGTCCTCCAGGTATAGTAGGGCCCGCCTTAGGCTCGTTACAACAGGGGTTCCCCGGGTCACTCCGAACAACTCGGTCATAGGTGTGCACTTCGCTCTCAATAG
>JALUZI010000128.1 GCA_027012045.1 Desulfurococcales archaeon | reverse complement strand
AAACGGCCTCGGAGTCCTAGGCTGGGGAGTTGGAGGAATAGAGGCAGAAGCAGTAATGCTCGGACAGCCCTACTACATGCTAGTACCAGACGTGGTTGGAGTAAAACTAGTGGGCGAACTACCCGAAGGAGCCACAGCAACCGATCTAGTCCTCACAGTAACAGAGCTACTAAGGAAAGAAGGCGTGGTAGGTAAGTTCGTCGAGTTCTTCGGTCCAGGAGTAAAGAAGCTAAGCCTGCCCGACAGGGCGACAGTGGCGAACATGGCCCCCGAGTACGGGGCTACAATGGGCTACTTCCCACCGGACGAGGTGACACTGAAATACCTAGAGCTAACCGGGAGACCCATAGAGCACGTCAAGTTCGTGGAGGAGTACCTTAAGAAACAGAAGCTGTTCTACAGTCTAGACGAGCCTGAGCCCGTTTACACCAAGGTAATAGTCCTAGACATGTCCACGATAGAGCCCTCAATAGCAGGGCCCAGACAGCCTGACGAGAGGATACCCCTGAAGAAAGCCAAGGAAATAGTAGAGCAGCACATAAGGGACTTCCTAGAGCAAAGGAGGAAGATGAGACTAGCCGCCACAGGTGGAGCCGAGTTACACGACGAAGGGGCACCCCACCACGAGATAACTGAGGAGGAGCTCCACAAGCCGCAGATAGAAGTAGTGGTGCACGGGGAAAAGTCGATCATGACACATGGAAGCACTGTAATAGCGGCCATAACAAGCTGTACAAACACGAGCAACCCAAGCGTCCTCATAGGAGCAGGCCTACTGGCCAAGAAAGCGGTAGAGCTAGGGTTGAAGACACCGGCCCACGTCAAGACAAGCCTTGCCCCCGGAAGCAGAGTAGTAGTAGACTACCTCAAGGAGGCAGGCCTCCTACCATACCTCGAAGCACTAAGGTTCCACGTAGTAGGATTCGGCTGCACGACATGTATAGGGAACAGCGGACCGCTACCCGAGCCTGTGGCGAAGGCGGTGCAGAACTACGATCTATACGCGACATCAGTCCTCAGCGGTAACAGGAACTTCGAGGGACGTATACACCCGTTAAGCAGGGGTAACTACCTTGCAAGCCCCATACTGGTCGTGGCATACGCGCTCGCCGGAAGGGTAGACATAGACTTCGAGAAAGAGCCAATACAGTACGACCCCAACGGTAACCCGGTCTACCTCAGGGACATATGGCCTAGCCAGAAGGAGATCAAGGAGTACATGGAGAAGGCGATAAAGCCCGAGATGTTCAAGGAGAAATACTCCAACGTGTTCGAGGGAGACGAGAGGTGGAAACAGCTAGAAGCACCAACCGGAACACTCTTCCACTGGGACCCCAAGTCAACATACATAAGGAAGCCGCCGTTCTTCGAGAACATGCCTCTGGAGCCTCCTGAGCCCAAGGATATCAGGGGGGCAAGAGTACTCATGCTACTCGGAGACAAGGTCACCACAGACCACATAAGCCCCGCGGGCCCCATACCGAAGGACAGCCCAGCCGGGAAGTACCTATTAGAGCACGGTGTAAAGCCATACGAGTTCAACACCTACGGGTCAAGGAGAGGCAACCACGAAGTAATGATGAGGGGAACATTCGCCAACATCAGGATAAGGAACCTCCTCGTCCCCGACAGAGAGGGAGGATGGACGAAGCACTTCCCAGACGGAGAAGTAATGACCGTATACGACGCGGCCATGAAGTACAAGGAAGAAGGCGTGCCTCTGATAGTTATAGCAGGCAAACAGTACGGCACAGGGTCAAGCAGGGACTGGGCAGCTAAAGGACCCTACCTCCTCGGCGTAAAAGCGGTCATCGCAGAGAGCTTCGAGAGGATACACAGGAGCAACCTGGTAGGCATGGGCATACTCCCACTGGAGTTCATGCCGGGAGAGAACGCTAAGACACTCGGCCTCACAGGAGAAGAAGTCTACGACATACTCGGCATAGAGGAAGGACTATACCCAGGCAAGATACTGACAGTCCGGGCGACTAAGCCTGACGGCAGAGTCATTGAGTTCAAGGTCAAAGCAAGGCTTGACACACACATAGAGGTCGAATACTACAAGCACGGCGGCATACTACAGTATGTCCTGAGGAAGATTTACAAGGAGCACACAAAGAAACAGTAATCCAAGCCTTTCCCTCTTTCTTCCCCTACTCAGCCATCTGTAACCGAGTCAGGAATAATTTTCCCCGATTAATCTTCTAGACCCCACTTAGAAGTAATAGTAGAAAAATTCCAGGTACAGTTCTTTGAGAATCAACCAGAGCTATATATTCAACTGTCTTCCTCTTCCAGGATTTTCTTAACCGCTTCAACTACCTCTTCTGCCGGCACAGCCCCTATCCATGCTCCCTTTATATCTCCCTTGGACACCAC
>JALUZI010000127.1 GCA_027012045.1 Desulfurococcales archaeon | reverse complement strand
TCTATCCCGCACTCCTGAGATAATAATACAGTTCACACTCACAAAGCTAAACGTGGACAACCTAGTGAAAACCATTGAACTCGCGGGGAAACTCAAAGCGACAAGGTTCGTTGTCTCAAACATACTACCGCTGACACCAGGCCAAGAAAAGTCTCTTGCCTGCTATATGGACGATAAGTGTAGGAAGAAGATAAACGAAATATCCTACAGGCTAGCAAGGCTGAGCATGATACACAATATTCTCATAAGCCTACCGAACCTAGAACTCACAACCGAGAGAGAATGCCCGTTCGCCTCTAGGAACGCCTTGTTCGTGAGGTGGGACGGTAAGGTATCACCTTGCATATATATGGCCCACGGCTGGAAGAACACGTTCTACGGAGTAACGAGAACCATAAACCCCGTCATACTGGGAGACCTGAGCAAGGAGTCACTAATGGATATATGGAGATCAGAGAACTACTCGAGGTACAAGTTCAACCTAGACTTCATGTACTACCCAAGCTGCCCGGACTGCCCGCTCAAAGACTACTGCACATTCACACTGACAAACGAGATGGACTGCTGGGGAAACCAGCCCAGCTGTGCTAGTTGCCCATATGCGAGGGACATGGTCAGATGTCCACTGTAAAAATCGTTATATACGCGGGCCTGAGAATGAAGCTTGGCTGGAAAGAGAAGACTATAACCATACCAGAAGACTGTAAAACCATAGAATGCCTCCTAGAACATCTTCCCAAGGTTAGAAGGGAACTCAAGGTCTACATGGATAAGGGTTACACGCCGATAATTCTTGTGAACGGTCGGAACGTCTTCCTAGGGGAAGGATTGAAAGAAGAAATACGAGATGGCGACAGAATAGATATTTTCCCTCCAAGCGCGGGAGGGCTCACACAATAAATGCTCCGGGAGCGGGCTTAGCGGTTGTTGACAGATGTCTAATTCCGCATTCACTGTAAACCTCAGAGAACCCCTTAGCTATTTCAGCTGCCTCTTGCCCTGATTCCGCTAAAGCTATAACTGAGGGGCCTGCGCCGGAAATGGTGAATCCTAAGCCTCCCGAGTCAAAAGCCGCTTTTTTCAGTTCCTCGTAGCATGGGATGAAGACTGATCTCCTAGGCGTCACAATCAAGTCATCCATGGCCCTTCCAGCAAGCCTGTAATCTCTGTTTACAAGTCCAGTTATAAGCATAGCCAAGCGCTGGGAATTCGCTACATGTTCTTGGAAACTAATACTTTCTGGAAGAACTCTTCTCATAGCACCCGTCTTGTTCTCTGGCACACTTACAAACGGGACTCCAACAGCGAAAAAGGCCTCCACATCTAGCCTTTCGACAAATACCTCTTCCCTGAAAACAGACACCACAGCGAGTCCACCGAGAATGCTCGCCGCAACATTATCGTAGTGAGGATTACCCGAAGACTCAGACTCGCCTAAACCAGCCGCCATCACAAGTAGGGACGCAGGAATGTCTTCCATCTCAAGGAGCCCAGCAACAGCCCTAACTGCAGCGGCGGCACTCGCCCCACTACTCCCTAACCCCCTCCCCGGAGGGACACCTTTCCATATTCTCATACTCACACCTATGCCTTGCTGGCCTGTCATAAGGAGGAACTCCCTGACAGCCCTCTCTGCGGTATTCCCCTTACGCCTTACAAGCCCTGAATAAGGGCCAGCTATCTCCTCAACCACAACCTTCCCATTACTGTTCTCCCAAACAGTTACCTCGTCAAAAAAAGCATCCAACGCTATGCCTAGAGTGTCGAAACCTGGCCCCAAATTAGCGCTACTAGAATACGCCCTGGCCCTTACTTTCACCGCCACCCGTCTCACCCCTGGAGAGCTCAGACATGAGTTTCACAGCTTCATCAACATTACCGGCTACCAGGGACTTCTTACCTACAAGCTCGACAATCCCGGGATCCTTTAAGGCATGACCAGTCGCGACAAGAACCACTCTATCCTTACTATCCAGTAAACCCTCGTCTATAGATATCTTATAACCCGCGTATGATGCCGCTGAAGCAGGCTCGACTCCAACCCCGACCTTCCTAGCTATCTCCATTTGAGCACCCAGTATTTTCCTATCGCCTACGGATAACAGGTATCCCCCGGATTCCTCTACTGCCCGTAACGCTTTGTACCAGTTGACAGGCCGTCCTATTCTTATTGCAGTAGCAACCGTTTCCGGGTTCTCGAACCAAACAGGTTCCTCCCTTCCCTCCTTCCATGCTGTGGCCAATGGGGAAGCTCCTACAGCTTGAACTCCAACCATTCTGGGTAGGCGGTCGATGAGACCATGCGTTTCGAGTTCCTTGAAACCCTTCCATATAGCCGATATATTACCCGCGTTTCCAACTGGCACAAACACATAATCGGGAACTCCTATTGTCTCCGCTATCTCATACGCAATGGTTTTCTGGCCCTCCAATCTCCACGGGTTATAAGAGTTCAACGGGTAGACAATGCCTCTCCTAGCAGCCTCCATGAGAGCCGCTAGTGCATCGTCGAACGAACCGTTGATCTCGATTATCCTTGCCCCGTGGAGCACGGCCTGGAAAAGCTTTCCAAGAGCGACTTTACCCTTGGGGAGCACTACAATGCTCTTCATTCCAGCCCTCGAAGCATAGGCCGAGAGAGACGCACTTGTATTCCCGGTGCTCGCAGCCCCGACAAGCCTAGCCCCCGCCTCAGCCGCTATTGAGACACCTACTGTCATGCCTCTATCCTTAAAGCTACCGGTAGGATTTGCTCCTTCAAACTTTATCCAGAGGTTCCTTGATATTCTGTCAGCTCTTATGAGAGGAGTTCCTCCCTCGCTTAGGCTTACGGGCTTTTTAATGGGAGGCAGTAGCTCCCTGTACCTCCAGACGCCTTTCTCTCTAAGCTTCCACTTGTCCCAAGTGGGCTTCGAGGAGGGTTCTACTACAACTTCTAGCGGTATCCCGCATTTAGGGCAGAGCCACCTATAATAGTCTAATGGATATGTTTCACCGCATTTAGGGCATCGCAAGTACACTCTCGTCTCTATACCCAAGACTAACCAGCCTGTCCGCAGAGGTTGCTCTAGGAGCCTAGAAATGATGGGAGAAGGGGTTTAAACCATTTATCCCACATTAATGGGCCACAGCCCTTACCTTCCTAACAGGCTTCTTTAGCTCATAGGTTTCTTCTTCCTCGGGCTTCGATATTTTACCCTTAACGTAACCCTTGATCGCCCTGGACGCTATATCCCACATTGTCTTGAACCTGCCTCTCTTAATCTGGTGTAGTATGAACGAGGGCCTTAGATAAAAGCTCCTGTACGCCCAGCTGAGAAGTTTGAACAGGACCTTTCTATCGAAGTGATAGCCCCTCATCACCGGGTATATAGTTGTATAGTAGTCCCAGTCAGTTATCTCTATCAAGTTATCCTTGACAGCCTGATAGTACAACGGCGTGCCAGGGTATGGTGTCGCAACTGTGAACTGAGCATAGTCAACCCCTAGCTTCTTCGCGAACCTAACAGTGTTCTTCATATCCTCAACCGTCTGCCACGGGAAGCCTAGTATGAAGCTTCCAGCGCTCTCTATACCAGCCTCCCGGGTCCACTTTATAGCGTTGACAACCTGCTCTATCTTGATCCTCTTACCTATCTTCTCTATATCCTCATCCTTGTAGGACTCGACTCCATAGTATATTGTAGTGCAGCCAACACTCTTCAATCTCCGGAGCATGTCAGGGTTTATACTGCTCACCCTAGAGCCGCACGTGAAGGTTATATCTAGCCCCCTAGCCTTGATCTCGTCAACGAGAGCGTATACCCATCTTTTTATTAGGGTGAGCTCGTCATCAGAGAATACTACTATATTAGTCTTATACTTCTCCATAGCCCTCTCTATTTCATCCACTACCTTCTGTACACTCCTAACCCTATACCGGCGGCCCCAGAAATAGCTGGTAGTACAGTATATACACCCGTATGGGCATCCCCTGCTGGCCATGATGTGAATTATCTTTATGGGCTTGTCGAAAAGAGTGTACTTATCCATGGGCAGAAGATGCCTTGCAGGCTCCGGGAGCTCGTCAATATTCTTTATAAGCGGCCTAGGCTGGTTGACCCGGACGTACCCGTCAACATCAACGTATGCCAGCCCCTTTATGCCTTTAATATCTCCCTCCCCCTCCTCGAGAAATGACACTAGTTCCCTTGTCGTCTCCTCTCCCTCTCCTATTACAACATAATCCGCGCCATTAGCAAGTGCCTCTTCAAACATGAAGGAGACGTGGGGTCCCCCCATAACCACGGGTATATCCGGGTCCTCCTCTTTTATCATGTTAGCAATAGCATACCCGCCTTTCACAGTGGGTGTTACAGCGGATATACCGACTAGATCAGGGTTCCTAGACATTATCTCCTTCACAGTCTCCTTGGTGGAAAGCTCTAGTGTCGGGGCGTCGATAATGCTGACTTTATGCCCCTCCCTCTCAAGCACTGCGGCTATATAAGCTAAGCCTAGAGGTGGGGCTCTTACACCTATGCTCTGGTAGATCTCGAGCCTCCTGAGCCCTGGGGAAGAAACAAGGACGATGTTCACACGCACATCACCAGGCTAGTAGTCTCTTCACTTCTTAGCAGTCTGGCGTATCGTGACGTGTGGCTTAGGTATCTTCTCCCACTCCTTCTTGTTGAGTATGCAACCCGGGTCAGGTGCTGTTATGTCGTGGAAGTAAGCGTAGGCCCTCGCCCTGCAGCCTCCGCAGACGTACTTGTAGGGACACTCTGCACAGTAGCCCTTGAGTAGCTCTCTGTTCCTGAGAGTCTTGAACACTTCCGAGGTATCCCATATCTCCCTGAAGGACTTCTCCCTGACATTCCCGACCTTCAACGGGAGGAACACGCAGGGTGTTACGTCGCCATTAGGCTGTAACGCCGCGTATATCCTGCCGGCACCACATCCTCCAACGAACTCTGCTAGAGCATTCACTATCTTGTTGCTGCCGACATAGAAGTGTGTGGGGGCGACCTCCTCTCCCTGGCTCATCTCCAGGACTACCCTAGCATACTGTGGTGCCGTGGTCTCTATCTCAAGTTTCCTCTTCTTCATCTCCCTATAAACAGTCTTCAGGAACTCCTCCCTCTCCTCTGGAGTAAGATCCATCCACGCGTAATCGGCTCCCCTGCCAGTTGGCACGAAGTTGAAGAAGATCACCCTGTTCACACCTATCTCTTCTGCCAAGTCGAGAATGTCCTCTACCTCGTTGATGTTGAACTTGGTGATTGTGGTTGCCATCCCGTTGTTCACGCCGAGCTTCACGGCGTTACGGAGGGCTGTAGTGGCTTTCTCCCATGCGCCGGGAACACCGCGGAACCTGTCGTGTACCTCTGGTTTCGCACTGTCAACGCTGACCTCAACATATCTTATTCCCGCCTTGACGGCTTTCTCCAGGTTTTCTATCTTGGCGAACGTGGTTCCATTGGTTGCCACTGAGACGTAGATATCCCTGTCCGCAAGTTCCTTCACTATCCTATAGAAGTCAGGGTGTATAGTGGGTTCACCACCGCTCAGAGCAACAGCAGCCACACCTGCCTCGTCTATCTGCCTGACAACGTCGAGCTTCTCCTCCAAGGTCAGCTCGTCAGGCAGAGGCTTGTCAGCCCTCTGGTAGCAGTGTATACATTTTAGATTGCACATATTGGTGAAGTTCCATACTATTAGGAATGGAGCAGGCATTTTCTGTGGAACCGTCACGCCGTACTTAGCTAGCCCCTCGACTACGAGGGAGACACCCCTCCTTACAGCAGGGTCTTTCAATGCTTCCCTGGCGCTCTCCATGTCTCCCTTGAGGACTTTGACGCCTATTTTGATGGTTGCCTTAATCATCCAGCTGAGGAACCTGGCCGTAATAGGGCATCCTGTCACGGTTGAACCAGCGAATGATGAGAGCGCGTGGAACAGTACTGTCTGGTTCCTGCACTTGTCTTCTTCACAGCACTCTACACGTTTGGTTCCCGCTTTGAGGTAGCTCCTTGTCAGGGGGTTGTTGAATATTAGCCTTATCCCTGTGAGGAGCCTACCGATATCCCCTTTTTTCTCTTTATTATCGTTATAATCGCCACTCAATACTATATCACCTATATTGTATTGTTGAAAGGAAACATTTTAGGAGCATATGTATACTGGTTGAACCCAAACGAACTCTCTGAACTGGTAAATCTGTAGACTAAAAACTTAGCCCCGGGCCGTTATCACCCGTAGGATGGGGACGAGTTTAAACAGGTCCTCCCTGCTTTTAGGTATCCTGGGCAGTATGAATGATAGGAGAAGCTTTCTCTTATCTATTTCTTGGAGAACCTTATCCTCTAGATCCACTAGGACACTTGGATCGTTCAACGCTTTAAGTATGGAGTCCAATATGCTGTTAACCCAGCCTGGCTCGTATGTCTCGATTAGTTTTGCAAGCCTTACAATGTTTATTTTTATCACGTTACCCTCTACTACCCCTGATAGTCTTACGTAGAGAAGATGGGATCGAGGCGTGAAAACAGTCTCTTTCGACCTTGCATCCAGCTCGTCCACTGGTACCAGGTATTTCCCGCATCTAATTTCTCTAGCACTATTTATCTCATGGGTTATTTCAATAGCGAATTGAGTCTCGAGATACTTGTAGAGAGGTATCTCGTAGACACCTAAAGGTAACTCGGACCAGAAAGTCCTGATGAGATACTGGTAGAACCCTAGGCTATACAGGAAGCCGGTCGAGGCAATTGGTGGATCGGTGCATCGGATCCTCTCGGAATAACAGCAGTTTACTATTTCTCGGAACGATTTAACGAGTACCTCAATATTCCTCTTCTTACCGGCCCACTCTAGGAGGTTTTTGTCAATGTTCATTTCTCAATCATTTCTCTATATAATGATAATCTACGCTTTTAAAAGTATCTAACCCAGATAAGCCAAAAAAGAAACAGTGTGCATCGGGGGTTAATGCTTGAGCATACTAGTGGTAGGAGCAGGGGCTATGGGGTCACTGTTCACAGCCTTCCTAGAGAGATCAGGCCATCACGTGAATATACTTGAAGTGGATAGAGAGAAAGTCAAGGCGATAAACAAGCATGGACTGAGGATCACGGGGATCGCGGAATTCACTGTATACCCTAAAGCATACTCTACCCCCGAGAGCCTCGAGCCTCCAACAATAGTTTTCCTCTTCACGAAAGCATACTCGACCAGCAGGGCGCTAGAAGACATCGGCGGCCTAGTTAAGCATGACACAATAATCGTGTCGTTGCAGAATGGAATAGGTAATGAGGAGGAAGCCCTCAGATATACGCATAGAGTAGTCGGGGGAATTACCACCTATTCAGCCATATACGTCAAGCCAGGATTAGTAGAATGGACCGGTGAAGGAGTAACAGTAATAGGCGGATACCCGAGGGGGCTACCGGGATACGCGCTTAGAGTAACCCGTCTACTATCGAGTTCCGGAGTAAACGTGGTTGAGACGGAAAACGCGATAGGGTGGAAGTGGCTTAAAGCTATTGTTAACTCGGCGATCAACCCTATAGGCACACTCCTCAAAGTCAGGAACGGCCGTATACTAGACAATGAGAACCTAAGGAAACTAGCGTTTGAAATAGCTGATGAGGCTTCTCGTATCGCTTTGAAGGCAGGCATTGAATTACCCAGGGATCCTAAGACTGTTCTCCTCGAAACACTCGAGCAGACACGTAGCAATTACAACTCAATGCTCCAAGACGTAGAGAAATGCAGTAGAACAGAGATAGACTACATAAACGGGAAAATAGTAGAGGCGGGGCTGAAACTGGGAGTCAATGCTCCATTGAACGAGACAATGAGATTGCTAATCAAAGCATTAGAGGAGGAATGCCTTTCTGACCAAATTACAGGTTGAGATAGGTTGCCGTGTACAGCTCTAGGCCTTGGTCTGGCTTTTGCTGCAGGCCTGTTCTTCGGGCTTAGCGACACGTTTGTCAGGGCAGCCTCAGTCAAGCTCAGACCTAGCCAAAGCCTTATGATTAGCCTTATCGTTGGAACGCCTATACTATGGCTTGCCGCGGCCAGCAACGGGGTACTTTTGTTAGACAGGTATGCAGCTTTCTCATTCATAGCGGCCGGTGTGCTCAACTTTATCGTTGGGAGATATCTTTTCTACCTTGCAATAACGTATTCGGGAGCGACAACTGCGTCGATAGCCACTAGCCCTGTGGTTGTATTCTCGTCTATACTCGCCTGGGTACTGCTGGGGGAAGAGTTAACCTACAAGCAGGCCGCTGGGGTAGTCCTTGTCATGATAGCTGTTTACCTAGTCTACAACAGGCCAAGTGGAAAACCTATGCACGGCGGCAACTCGACTATAGGTGTTATAGCAGGACTAACTTCTGCAATAGTATTCTCCCTAACATCCCTGCTAGTAAGGATGGGCGCCGGCTACCATGGGGGAGACCCTGTTACCGGGGCGGCTATATCGTATAC